>JBAZHC010000014.1 GCA_041652575.1 Phycisphaerae bacterium
GCAGGCAGTGGTTCAATAATCATGATAGTCCCTTAATAAGAGCGACAAGGGGACTTGTGTTTTTGAAGTCGATGACAGCCGATGAATTATATAATACCTGCCGCAGATTGAAAAAACAGATTGAAGGAGGTTAGAAAAATATAACAGCGACATTTTTGTAAACGCCGGAGTAAAATGGACCTCCGGCGTTGCTCCGCCCATTGGTGTGCCTTTAGCCGACTTTTGCCTTCGGACTTCGGCTAAGTTCTTATATTGTATATTGACAAATAAGCATAAAATGCATATAAACTGAAAGACGCGGGTACAAATTTCTTTTTCGATTTTCAACTGCAAGGATTACTGCAAGCGCAAAGTAGGAAAGTCACAAGTTTTTATGATTAAAAGGGTTATATTTATAATTCGACAGCTTCCCAAGCTGAAAGTCGAGAGTTCGAATCTCTTCGCCCGCTTTTTTGATGGCCACTAAGGCACAAAGACACTAAGAAAATATATGAAAAAATTATACGCATTTACCCTTGTTGAATTACTTGTCGTTATCGCGGTAATGACGGCTTTAATCGCTATCCTTATACCTGCGATGGGGACAGCCCGCCAAATCGCCTATAAAATCACATGTCTCAACAATCTTAAACAGCTCGGAATAGCCGTGCAGGTCTATACCCAGCAATACAAGGTTTATCCCGTCTGCGTTCCCAATGACTCGAATGTAACATGGGCAAAGTTCATAGCAAACCCGGACATTGCCAAAGACGCAATGCTCGGCGTTCCCGTCTCGCTCTGGCCTTTCCATAAAGAGAAAAAGCTTTACGATTGTCCAATACTCACCAGAAAAGGCGCCGAAATAAGTTACTGCTATAACTGGCTGGCTGGCAGGGAGCTGGCCGCAGGCGAGCCGGCTTTTGCTTCTATTACACCTTCTTATATTCCGCCGGTTCCGCCGGAAGAAAAGAAAACTGATTTTTATTTTTTAACCCCCGACAGAGTAAAATCGCCCAAAACTTTTGTCATTCTTTATGACCTGCCGTTAATTCCAGAACCTTTAACGAGTACAGGCAATCCAAACCTCTACCAGAATATAGACCCAGATGATTACGACAGCAGCGAAAGCGATCCTAACAAAGAAGGCAATTTATGGCATTACAAAGTTTTGAAAGCTGTCGGCCCGCATACTGGAGGCTATGATATTTTATTCGCTGACGGCCATGTTAAACTGCATAAAGAATGGTCAGACTCCGAAATGACTCGGAAGCCAGATTAAGGCTTGCCCCGTTAGATGCCCGCCCGCAGGCGAGACTTATCTAACTGGGGAAATGAGCAGAAAACCAGACTAATTCTGTCTACTCTGTGAAATCGGGCATAGCAACAAAAAAGGCCGACTGTTAAAAAACAATCGGCCTTATCTTAATAAAATCAAGGTTTATATTCGTCTGCTCCCATATCAACGATGCTATTTGAATCTTCATCGCCGTCAATGAGCCTATCTTCCAAATCAATATCAAATTCACCAGTATATGTGCCATTTGGATCGCCGGTGTCTATGCAAGGTGAGGTTGATAAGAGATGGAAGTCATTAGCATCCGCATCTGCAAAACACGGGTCGGAACTGATATTGCCGGTGCCGCTGCCACCGTCCTGAATACAGCTATATGTTGCAGTACACTGATATAGATCATCATTATTATCCCATAAAATATTGTTACGGATAACCAAATTGTTGTAATTATTAAAGGTATTGAGTATCCCATAACTTGTATTATTTACTATTGTGTTTCCCTGTAAATTTGCTTCAAATGAACTACTATTCACAATCTGAATTCCCGCATGAGCATTGTTATATATCAAATTGTTTTTAGCTGTTAATGAAGACATATAGCAAAGAATCCCTATCCCCGAGTATGGAGTGAAAGGTTCACTTGTATTTCTAATTATATTATTGATAATATTAGGGGATGCATTATTTTTACAATATATCCCCAAAACCCAGTTATCTGTAATTATACAATTACTTACCGTTGGACCGGAACCATTACAATATATTCCCGCCATATATACAGTTCCACCACTATTTCTTACAGTAAAACCCTTCAATACAGAATCATTATTCTCACCAGAAGAAAATTCGACGCTATTACCAACTCCGTTAGCATCGATAACAGTTGCTGCTACTGTACTCCAATTGTTCGGATCAGAACACCGCAGTGTCACAGCTTTCCCTTTAAAATTTATTTTCTCATAAAATATATTTTTATAAGCTATAATTTCATCTTCGGGATCAGCTTCATCAATTGCATCTTGAATATAATTATAGGCCTTCAATTGCGTAGAATTATACACTCTGAACGTTTCATATGCGCCCATGTCTACTATCCCGTTTGCCACAACGCGAGCATTGCCATTTAAGTCTAACTCTGCCGTATAATCCCCATTGGGGTCTCCGCCATTAGCACAAGGAGAGCCAAATCGCAAATCAAAATTATTACTATCCGCATTCACAAAACATGGGTCGGAACTAATACTGCCGATAAAGTTCGGATCATTGGGATCAAAAGAATCTTGTATACAGCTATATGTTGCAGTACATCCGTTTAAACCATCGTTACAGTCCCAGATTATGCAGTTGCTTATAACTGGTGCTACGCCAAGCCACCATGTTCTTATGCCATAATCGGTATTGTGTACTATCGTATTATTTCTCACTACAGCTGAGCCGCTGTTTTGAGTTATTATGCCTGTACCATTATCATATATTAAATTATTCTTTATAACCGGCACTGCGGAACTCCGACAAAATACACCCTGACCATTATTTCTAATTATATTATTGACAATGGCAGGTTCAGTTTGGCTGTCTGTACACTTTATCCCTGCAAAAATATTATCTCTTATTATACAATTACTTATAACAGGACGGCTTGCATTCCCCAAATATATACCATAATCCCCGCCTGTTATTGTAAACCCTTTTATCATAGCATTAGAATCTTCACCGGAGCCAAAAAGCACATATAGCCCATTGCAATCAATAACCGTATTGCTTACGATGTCCCAATTATTAGGATCGGTACATCTCACTTTACAGTTAACATTGAAGTCAATAGCCTCAACATAAGTACCGGGGTTAACAACAATTTCATCACCATTATTTGCCCCATTAATTCCTTCTTGAATATATCCGTACCATGTATCCTTGCTAAGGTTATGTACCCATGCGATTTCATCTGCACCAATATCAGCTAATTGTCTTATGACTCTTGGCTGGCCATCTATGTCCAATTCCCCTGTATAAAAATTATTTGGGTCGCCTTTATTAATACACGGTGAAGTTGATAAAATATGGAAATCATTAGCGCCCGTGTTTACAAAACACGGGTCGGAACTGATATTGCCATTAACACCGTTGCCGTCACCGTCCTGAATACAGCTATATGTTGCACTGCAGTTATACAAATCATCATTACAATCCCAAATAATACAGTTGCTTATGACAGGTGATGTGCCCATTGCTTTATATATACCGGCAACTGCATTATTAACTATCGTATTATTTCGCACCTCAGCAGAAGTGACAAACATAAATCTCAACCCCTGCTCATTATCATAGATTAGATTGTTTTTGATTTTTGAGGATGTAGAACCTGTGCTGAGCACTCCACATTTGTTGCTTCTTATCACATTATTTAAAATCGTCGGAGCTGCTGAATTAGTGCAATATACACCATAATCATCATTGTTTTCTATTATACAATTACATATAATCGGACTCGCGTCGTAACACCAAACACCATATCCGTCCGACCTTATAGTAAATCCTTTCAATACAGAGTTTGTATCCTGATTTGAACTTATGAGAACCCCATTAGAAGTGCCGTCTATTACAGTACGCTCAACTACATTCCAATCATTAGGCTCTATGCTTCTAATCATTATATTAACATCACCAAAATCTATGGAGCCTTGATAAATACCCGGCATTACCACTATTTCATCACCTTCGTTAGCATCGTTAATGCTTTCTTGAATTGTAGAATATAGTTTGTCCTGGGTGATATTGTGAACTGCGGGTAACTCTAAAACATTTTTTTCTGGATCACCAAACAAATTTTGAGAATAATAGGTAAATCGTGTATATGACGAACCTATATCGTAGAGATTGTCCTCTTTGCTGTCCTGATTAGCTCGCCCCAGTTCTTTCATTTTATAGTTATTTACGCTCTCGTTAAGCACGGCATCCCAGAATTCATGGTTAAACTTTGAAATTGAATAGGCCCAGCCAAAACGCGAATTCATCACAACTGCAAAAGCTCCATTTGCCATCGTGGTAATCTCTTCGGCAAAACAATCATTGTAATCCATAGCTCCGGGATAACATGATTGAGTATATACAAAAAAATAATTTGTATTTGTTAATCTGGTACAAGGGTCTGTTATGTAATTAACATCAAATGGGTCTGCTTCTGAGCCTCTATTTATGCGTGAACTCATAGCATCCCAATTACCATGTCCGATATGACTAAATACGCTTGGTGTGTACGGAATGTTTACATCATTAGTATTGATCAAATCTAGCAAATCATCTCGATACCATTCTCCGTTTTCATCATCATAAAGATTACGTGAGGTATCTATGAAATCTGTCCAATCACTATAAATAAACATTTCACGGACTTCTTCCATCCACTCCTTTCCATCATTCGCTTGCCATACTTCTTCTCCGAGCATAGATATATATGTTAAATCCAAAGTATTGTGATCGTCAGCTAATGTCTTTCTGACAAAATTAATAACTTCATTAGGAGTTTCGACAGCAGCACGGCCTACATATATTTCTGCCAACAAGTCGACTTCACCTCCATTAACTCCATCATTAGACTCGCCGTATTTATTATCTCCGTCATAATTAAAGGTACATCCGCTTGGTTCAACGCAGCCATAATACATATCACAAGGTATATAATTACAATTACAAGGATCAGTTTCGCCGCTTTCGACATAAAACCACCTTACCGGAATAATTGGATTATTTTGACTGCCGGTACCGCCTAATAGCGTATATTCAGCCTCCCATCTATTATACGCATCTATCAAAAACATCCTAATACTTGTTGCACGATTATTAAGATCGTTGGGATCGTTTGAGTTATAATTGTCTGGGTCATAATCGTTTGGGTCATAATTTGCATAAATCCAATCTGTTGTAACTATGCAAGCTGAAATATTTTGAGACCATTTGGATTTACATAACGATTGAAAACTATAGTTTGGGTCTATACAGTTTGCTTCTTCTGCAATATAATCACTTGTGATTATAATATATTTATATTTATTGTTGTTTGTCAGGCCGTAATAAGGACAATTGCTGTCATTTAGCGGAGAATTTGAATCGCCACTGTCCCAGTTCAAGCTCATCATGTCTATGCCTGCATCTGAAAACATACTCTCCGTTTCTTTGTCGCTTTGTATGTTAGATTTCTTTTTTTTGCTCGATAAACTTAAAGACGACTCATAAGTATTAATTATAGTTGGATTTTCTGCATCATTCTTGAGCATTCTTTTGAGACTGTCCGTGGGTCTTATTGCAGATTTTTCAGAAGAATCCATCAAATCAACTATTATACGCATTTTTTTCACATAAGAGACGGTTCCTTTTGAAGGAATATACTGCAATGGAAATACTTTAATTAAACACATTTTATAGCCGCGTTTTGACTGAGTACCTAAATTTTTGCAATAAATTCCTGGCCAACGTTCGGAACTGCTATAAATGGATTCTTTAGGTTTAGTCTTTTTAATCTTGCCTTTATAGTTCAAAGGATATGACTCTTGACCAGGCTCTAACTTATATATCCCCGATATTTGCTTACTCTGCAATATCTCCGAATGTATCTTAAGAACTTCTTTGCCATATGGAATTAGAACTCTTATATTTTGTGTTGGAATCATTGGCTCACCTGGCCTCTCATATAGTTCCAATCCTTTTATTTTAGATGTATCATATCCACTCTTTTTTGAAAAGATGGGTTTTTCAAACTCATATTCGAAAACTAATCTATTTTCGGAGATATCTGTTTTGCACAAACCTGTTCTTGGGGAATTATTCATGGCCCAAGTTATAGAGGACATTAAAACCAGAACTGAAAAAATAACTCCGACGATCCCTTTACGTGCTCCCATCTTTGTCTCCCTTCAAAAAATGTTGACACAATTTCTCTGTATTTCTCTGTGCTTATTTGACTTTAGGTAAAAACTTTTACTCTCGCTTCTTAAACATATCCTCTAAAACTTTAATCTCCTAAAAACTCAATGCCATTTTAATTTTCTCCGTCCAGTATTGATTTATGGTAATTGTATCTTTGTTTATTTTAAAGGTCAATAAATTTTACATATTTCTAAATCTTGATTATTTACTTGGTCAAAAGCACGCAAATACGAGTATGTGATTTTGTCAAAAATCGTTGAAAAACTGTAAAAACCCCCTTACTTTTTTGTGTTTTTCAGTGAAATCAGCGTAATCTATGATAAAAAATTGGTACTTTTTTAGGTCAACTTGCGCAAAAATCAAAGAAACTTGTGCGTTTGTGACGAACTTTTTTTCATAAGTCTTTTATTTTTGCCCCTGTTTTTGTTGTAACTTGTTATTTTCCTTTGTGTCTTTGTGCCTTAGTGATTTGGGTTTTACTGTCAACTTGACATTTTCAGGGGTGCATAATACCAAAACTGGCAGTGAAAAAATTAGACAAAAAATCATTTCTGGTTTATAATATATTTCATAACCTATTGCCCTTAAATACGTTATGTTTAATATAATCTTTTAGTGTCTTTAGTTGCGAAAAACTGGTACTTTTTTTGCATATAAACCATAGAATTAAAGGCTTAGATATTGTTTCCATTTTTTGACTTTTATATAGGAGTAAAAGGATTATGGCAGCTAAAAAGTTATCGTTTAATACTGACGCAAGGGCGGCCTTGCTTACCGGAGTAGAAAAGCTGGCCAGAGCGGTCAGGTCAACTTTGGGTCCACGCGGCAGAAATGCAATCATTGACAAAGGCTGGGGCAGCCCGACAGTTACCAAGGACGGCGTTACTGTAGCCGAGGAAATAGATCTTTCCGACAAGACTGAAAATATGGGCGCAAAGCTCGTAAAAGAAGCCGCCAGCAAGACCAGCAAAATCGCAGGCGACGGCACTACAACAGCTACGGTTCTTACCGAAGCAATCTTCAAAGAGGCCTATCGCAATATCACGGCAGGGGCCGATGCAATGTCAATTAACAGGGGTATTGGTCAGGCTGTCGAAGCCGCGACAAAAACGCTTGTCAAACTTGCCAAGCCGGTTGACGTTGCCCGGAGAGACGATATCGAAAATATCGCGTCAATCTCGGCAAACAACGACCATGAAATCGGCAAGATTATGGCTGACGCATTTACAAAACTCGGCAAAGACGGCGTTATCACCGTTGAGGAAGGCAAGAGCCTTGATACGACGCTCGAATTTGTCGAAGGTATGCAGTTCGACAGGGGTTATCTGTCTCCCAATTTTGTAACGGATGCGGATAATATGACCTGCGAACTTGAGAAACCATATATACTGGTTTATGAAGACAAGATAAGCAGCGTACAGAAACTCGTACCTCTGCTCGAAGCGGTGGCAAAGAGCAAAAAACCTCTGCTTATTATCGCTGAGGATATCGAAGGCGAAGCGCTGGCTACTCTCGTTGTCAACAAACTTCGCGGCGTTTTGCAGGTTTCTGCTGTTAAGGCCCCCGGTTACGGCGACAGAAGAAAAGCCATGCTCGAGGACGTTGCGGTTCTCACAGGCGCCGAACCAATCTTCAAGGACCTCGGCATCGAACTTAACAATGTAAAGCTCACACAGCTCGGAAGAGCCAAAAAAGTTACCATTGATAACGATAATACGATTATCGTCGAAGGAGCCGGCTCAAGAGAAGCCATCAGCGGAAGAATAAAAGCAATCCGCAGCGAGATTGACTCGACAACCAGCGATTACGACCGTGAGAAACTTCAGGAGCGTCTGGCGAAACTGACCGGCGGAGTGGCGCAGGTTAACGTTGGAGCCGCGACTGAATCCGAAATGAAGGAAAAGAAATCGCGAATCGAAGATGCGCTTCACGCCACAAGAGCGGCAATCGAAGAAGGTATCGTGCCCGGCGGCGGAGTCGCACTTATTCGCTGCATCGACACGGTTAAGAAACTTAAACTCAGCGGCGACGAAAAAACCGGCGCCGATATCATTGCACACGCCCTTAAGATGCCGTGTTTCTATATAGCTGAAAACGCAGGCGCTGTCGGTAATTTAGTTGTAAACAAGGTTTCCGAAGGCCAGGACGGATTCGGTTATAATGCCGATACGGATAAATACGAAGACCTTATCAAGGCCGGCGTTATCGACCCTGTAAAGGTAACGAGAATAGCGTTGCAGAACGCAGCTTCAGTTGCGGGATTATTACTCACCTGCGATTGTGTTGTTACTGAAAATCCGGATAATGCAAAAGCCGGTGCCGGAATGCCGCCGGGAGGTATGGGCGGCGGAATGGGTGGCATGGGCATGGGAGGAATGGGCGGTATGGGTATGGATGGTATGGGAATGTAATTTAGTTGATAGTTAAAAGTTAATAGTGACTAAAAAAATATGGAGATAAAAAAATGAAACTTAGACCTTTGGATGACAGGATAGTAGTAAAGCCGGAACAGGCAGAAGAAAAAACAGCAGGCGGAATCGTTCTGCCGGACAACGCAAAAGAAAAACCCCTGATGGGCAAAGTTATAGCCGTAGGTCCCGGCAAACTTCTGGACAGCGGCAAACGCGCGGAAGTGGCTGTTAAGAAAAATGATACCGTGCTTTTCGGAAAATACGGCGGAAACGATATCAAGATTGACGGCGTCGAATACAAAATCCTGCACGAGAGCGATATTCTCGGCATCGTGGAAAAATAATAATTTCCGCCGAAGGCGGCTAACGGAGGTAAATAAAAAATGGCAAAACAAATGATGTTTGATGATGCGGCAAGGGCACAGTTGAAACAGGGACTTGCCAGTCTGGCAAAGGCGGTTAAGGTAACTCTCGGCCCGACAGGTAAAAACGTCCTGCTGCATAAAAGTTATGGCTCGCCGAAGATTACCAAAGACGGCGTGTCCGTAAGCAAAGAAATAGAACTGCCCGAACCGTTTCAGAATATGGGCGCAAAAATGGTCAACCAGGCCGCAAGCAAGACAAGCGATGTTGTCGGCGACGGCACCACAACCGCAACAGTTCTGGCTGAAGCGATTTATAACGAAGGGCTGAAAAATGTAACAGCCGGCGCAAATCCTATGGCTATCAAGCGCGGCATCGATAAAGCCGTACAGGTCGTCGTGGATTTTATCGCTTCGCAGAGCAAAAAAGTCAAAGGTCATGACGATATCGCCAAGGTCGCCTCGATAAGCGCGAATAACAATAAGGAAGTCGGCGAAATTCTTGCAAAAGCAATGGACAAAGTCGGCAAAGAGGGCGTTATCGAAATCGAGGACGGCAAAGGGCTCGAAACAGAGCTTGATGTCGTCGAAGGTATGCAGTTCGACCGCGGCTTTATATCGCCTTACTTCATAACAAATACCTCAACGATGGAAGCTGTTTTGGAGGATGCTTACATACTGCTGTATGAAAAGAAACTTTCGAGCATTGCGGAAATCGTCCCGCTTCTTGAAAAAATCGCGCAGGTCGGCGCTCAATTGCTGATAATCGCCGAAGAAGTTGAAGGCGAAGCATTGGCAGCTTTGGTTATAAATAAACTTCAGGGCGTTTTGAAGGTTTGCGCGGTAAAGGCTCCGGGCTTTGGCGACAGAAGGAAAGCTATGCTGGGCGATATCAGCGTTCTTACCGGCGGCCAGGTACTCACCGAAGACCTCGGCATAAAACTTGAGAAAGTCGAACTGACCCAGCTCGGCAACGCCAAGAAGATTGTTATCGCAAAGGAAAACACCACGATAATCGAAGGCGCAGGCACAAAGAAGGACATTACTGCACGCTGCGAGCAGATACGCAAACAGGCTGAAGCGACAACAAGCGATTACGACCGTGAGAAACTTCAGGAAAGACTTGCGAAACTGACCGGCGGCGTAGCGGTAATTAAAGCCGGTGCCCCGACCGAAGCCGAAATGAAGGAAAGAAAAGACCTTCTCGATGACGCACTGCACGCGACAAAAGCTGCTGCCCAGGAAGGCGTTATCCCTGGCGGCGGTATTATTTATCTGCGGGCCATTGAAAAGGTTCGTCAGGCCGGAACAAAAGCATCGGGCGATGAAAAAATCGGATTCGATATTATCGCTAATGCCCTGAAATCGCCGACAAAACAAATAGTCGATAACGGCGATGACGACGGCGATGTGATTGTCGAAAAACTGCTCGAAAAGACCGGCAATACAGGCTATGATGCCAATACAGGCGGGTTTGTCGATATGGTCGAAGCAGGCATTATCGACCCGGCTAAAGTGGCAAGATGTGCTCTGCAGAATGCGGCTTCAGTTGCCGGTTTGATGCTGACTACCAACGTGCTGATTACTGACCTGAAAGACGATGACAAGGATAAACCTCAAATAGAAGGTTCGGTAAGATAATTGAAGATTTGACGAAAGCTTTAATCTTCAATTAACGATTTATAAAGATGGCTAAAAGAGACTACTACGAAGTGTTAGGGATTGATAAAACCGCCGGCGCCGACGATATCAAACGTGCGTATCGCAGGCTGGCGATAAAATATCACCCTGATAAAAATCCCGGCGATAAAGACGCCGAGGCCAAGTTTAAGGAATGCGCCGAGGCTTACGAAGTTTTAAGCGACACTGATAAACGGGCAAGATATGACCAGTACGGCCATGCCGGTCTTCAGGGTTCAGGCGTTCACGATTTTTCGAGAATGAATGTCGAGGATATTTTTGGTGCGCTTAATCTCGAAGATATTTTCGGCGATTTATTCGGCGGCGGCAGAAGCGGCAGGAGCCGAAGAACTGCTGCGGCAAGAGGGCCGCACAGAGGCTATGACCTTGAAACCGTTGTAGAACTTACGCTAAATGATGTCGCAAGCGGCGTCGAGAAAAGCATCGAGTTTACACGGCAGGATAATTGCGAAGAGTGCGACGGCTCCGGTTCTGCCAAAGGCAGCAGTCCTTCGAAATGTTCGGTCTGCGGCGGTACAGGACAGGTCGCTCAGGCCGGTCTTGGCGGTTTCTTCCAGATGGTTTCAACCTGCCCCAAGTGCAAGGGAAACGGTACGATGATTACCAATCCCTGCAAAAAATGCAGGGGCGGCGGAAAAATACCCAAAAAACGACTTGTTATGGTTAAGATTCCCGCAGGCGTTCACGAAGGTCAGAGCGTAAGGGTTGCAGGTGAAGGCGAACCCGGCTTCAACGGCGGACCTCGCGGCGATTTATATTGCTATGTAAGGTTAAAAGAGCACCCGTTTTTGCAGCGGGACGGAATCGACCTTATTTCCATTGTGCCGATAAGCTTCACGCAGGCCGCTCTTGGCGGAATAGTGGAAGTGCCGAGCCTTAACGGAACAAAAGAATTGAAAATCCCGCCTGGCTCTCAGGGCGGCGATATATTCAGAATCAGAGGCCAGGGACTGCCGGATATAAGAACAAGACGCAGCGGCGATGAACTCGTTCAGATAATCGTCGAAATACCAAAAAAACTGAACAGCTCGCAGGAAGAACTGCTAAGAAAATTCGCAGAGACGGAAGATAAAACCGTAATGCCGAAATCGAAGGGTTTCTTCGAAAAACTCAAACAGCATTTCAATAATAAGTAAAAATTATGAGTGAAGATACGCCAAAAGAACCTGTTGAACAGCAAAATCAAGAGCAGGAAAAGCATCCTGCCGATAGTGCCGAACATAAAGGTCACAAAAAGGACAAACATCATCTCCATGAGCAGATAGACAAACTGCAGGCGGAGAAGGATGAGATTTTTGCGCGTCTTCAGCGGCTCAGCGCCGATTATCTGAACTATCAGAAACGCTCGGCAAGACAAATTGCCGAATCGATAGGCTACGAAAAAGAAATGATAATAAAATCCCTGCTGCCGGTGCTTGATAATCTTGACCATACACTGGCCAATACGGAAAAACTTCAGGATAGCGCCGATTTACTTAAAGGCGTGAAAATCGTTTACGACCAGTTTCTTGCGATACTGAAAGCTCACGGTATCGAACAGATAAATGCGGTCGGAGAAAAATTCGACCCGGTGTGCCATCAGGCCCTTACGCAGAGAACGGAGCCGGACAAGGAAGATGCGATTGTTCTCGAAGAATTCAGAAAAGGCTACAGGCTGGCTGATAAAATTATTCGTCCCGCAGTTGTGATAGTAAACAAAAATCCATCTCCCGACCAGCCCCAAACGCAAGAGCCGCCAGTTGATGATGCGGGCAATGAAAACGGAGATTGAGCTGTGCCGACCTACGAATACCAGTGTGAAAAATGCGGCCACAAGCTTGAAAAATTTCAGTCGATGACCGCTCCTGTTTTGCGAAAATGCCCCAAATGCGGCAAATCATCGCTGAAAAGGCTCATAGGCGCAGGTGCCGGTGTGATTTTCAAAGGCTCAGGATTCTATCAGACCGATTACCCAAGCGATTCTTACAAACAATCTGTTAAAAAAGAATCCGACTCCGGAAGTAAAAAAGAGGAAAAAAAGGATTCAAAACCGGAAGTGAAAACTCCGCCTTCTCCTGAAAAATCAACCCCAAAGAAAAAAGACAAAAAACCCGCCTGATTGTTTTATGCCTGAAAGGGCACAGAGGCTGTTATTTTCCTATAACTAATATTGTCAAAGTTGCCTTGCCCGATGAGCTGTCGGATTTTGGCTGCTCAGCTTTTTCAGTGGAAGTAAGCACAGGTTTATCCGGCACTAAAAGGTCTGAATCGGCATCCTGCTGAGCAAAATATTTCTGTAAAACATCCGGCGCCATAACGTTGTTTATCATGGCCATATCGTTTGCCATGCGTATTCTCTGGTTGTAATTGTCGGCTTTGCAGATTTCCATGGTCTGCTGAGCGGTTATATTTTTTACGGTAATATATTTTCCCGCCTGTTCGGTGCCTATTTCAAATTTGGTCTCGGTACATTTGGGCCAGATAAAACTTAATTCCTGGGCCAGGTTCGCAAGCGAATCCATACTGCAGTTCAAAACATATCTTACGGAATCTGTCTTTCTGTCAACCGCCGTAGTTTTTTCGAAAAGTCCGGTATTCATCAGTGCCTTACCGATAAGCCAGTCGGTTTCGACAGGGCTGTCTGTAAAAAGCGTAAGCTTTGCGACCATAGGAATAGTCGATGTTTTCGGCAGCGGCACAGGAACGGCCTCATCCTGCGGCGATTTCACATCGGGAAACGGTCTTTCATACAGTACCTGCGGCTTTTGTTTTCTGCCCATGGCGCTGCTGACAAGTTTATCTCTGCTGGACTTTGGCACGAAGATATCGAATACGATAACAGAAAGCACCGCCATAAGCACAATTATCGCTGCGGCGGTTACGAATCGTCTTAAAATCAGGTGACGCAGGCCTGCTTTATGGTGATACACGCCTGTGTCGGCAAGCAGTGCCTCTCTTTCGAGGCGTCGGGAGACGCTTTCGCTAAACCCTTCCGGTGCTGCCGCCGGAAGCATAGAACCCATCAGTTTTTTATAACGATTCAGCGAGTCGAAAAGCTGACGGGCCTTGGGGTCATTGTCAATGAGCCGTCTGACCTCGTTGCTCTTCCGCTCGTCGAGTTCGCCGTCGATATAACTGTTAAGAAGTTCTTCGACTAATTCAATATCTTTCATTGTACTGCCGCCTCGAGAATTTCCCTGAGGTTTTTTCTGCCTCTGGCAATTCTGCTTTTTACTGTTCCAATTTCTATTTCCAGTGTTTCGGCAATTTCATTATAACTCATCTGTTCGATATCCCGCAGCACAACCACGGCTCTCTGCTGCGGCTCAAGTTTTTCAAGAGCCTTTAAAATCAGGCCGCTCACTTCTTTTTTCGACGCCAGTTCCGAAGGTTCCACGGTTTTTTTATCCAGCAGATAATCCTTCATCTGCCGGTTGCTGTCTTCATCTGTTTCATTGCTAAGCGACTGAAAACTCACTCTTGAGTTTTTTTTGCAGAAGTTCAGCGTCAAATTTACCGCTATCCTGAAGAGCCAGGTGTAAAAACTGCTTTCACCCTTGAAATCCTTCAGGCCACCGATAGCCTTTACGAAAGTATCCTGTGCAAGCTCCGCGGCATCGGCGTCATTTCCGCACATCTTCAATATGGTGTTGTAAATCCTGTCCTGATACTTAAGTATCAGTTTCTCGACAGAAGCCATATTTCCGGCCCTGGCCTGAGAAACAAGAGATGCCTCATCAATGCTTATATTGCCGCCGGTAACCTTTAGTTGTTCCTGTATAAATTTGACCATCGCAGACCCGAAAAGTTCCTTCTTTTTATAAAAATAATGCAGAAATTTCGCTAACTATAATGACATAATAAGGTTACATATGCAAGTATGTTATTAGAACGGTTACGAGAAAAAGACACAGGTTGCCCTGTATTGTGCAAGTACTTACGCCGATTCCTTTCTCGCCGTTTTTGCAGAGTCGAACAGGTCGGCTTTGCCGTCAACAACATCCTTTGTAACAACGTATTTTCCCGGCTTTGGTTCTTCCGGCAGCCGGTACATCAGGTCTATCATCAGCTCCTCTGTCAATGCTCTCAGCGCCCTTGCGCCGGTATCACGTTTCATTGCTTTGCGGGCCATCATCCGTAAAGCGTCGTCTGTAAACTCAAGTTCAGCCTGTTCGAGTTTAAAAAATTCCTTGTACTGTTTTATGAGGGCGTTTTTAGGCTTTGTCAGAATATCGACAAGCGCAGCCTCATTGAGCGATTCGAGAGCGGTAATTACCGGCACTCTGCCTACGAACTCGGGAATCATTCCGTACTCGATAATATCTTCCGGCACGACCTGTTCGAGTATATTGGAGTATTCGGCCCTGGAGTCCTGTGTCTTTTGTTTTTCGGAACCAAAGCCTATCATTTTTCTGCCGAGCCGTTTTTTGATAATATTTTCCAGTCCTGTAAACGTTCCGCCGCATATAAAAAGAATGTGTGTCGTATCAAGCTGGATATATTGCTGTTCGGGATGCTTTCTGCCGCCCTGGGGCGGAATATTTGCGATGGTGCCTTCGAGCATCTTTAAAAGGGCCTGCTGAACGCCTTCGCCCGATACGTCGCGGGTGATGGAAACATTCTGGCTGGTCTTTCCGATTTTGTCTATTTCGTCGATATAAACTATGCCGCGCTGAGCGGATTCGAGGTCGTAATCGGCGCTCTGCAGCAGTCTCAGCAGAAAATTCTCCACGTCCTCGCCGACATATCCGGCTTCGGTAACCGTTGTAGCGTCGCAGATTGCGAAGGGCACATTAAGCTCTCTTGCCAGAGTCTTTGCAAGCAGGGTCTTTCCCGAACCTGTCGGACCGACCAGCAGGACATTCGATTTGTCGATTTCGACTTCGTTTGATTCTCTGTCGGTATGAACGAGCCTTTTGTAATGGTTATGGACGGCGACGGATAGAATTTTTTTCGTTTTTTCCTGACCGATGACATACTGGTCGAGAAATTCTTTTATCTGCCTTGGTTTCGGCACCTCTTCGAGCAGAAAACCGGACGGCCTCAGACGCCTTTTTTCCTGCCTGACGATGTTATAACAAAGCTCAACGCATTCCGGGCATATATAGACGCCGCCGGGTCCTTCCACGAAGGCGTCAACCTGTTTTTTGCTTCTGCCGCAAAAACTGCACGTTTCCTTGTTTTTTGGAGTATCTGTTCCTTTTGCCATCAAATCACCATACTTTCTATAAACTGCCTTATTTTAGCAGATTAACAGGTATTATACAAGCATAGACAGGAAAATGGAATTTTGTATTTTGCCGATTTGGCTCATAGAACTGGCGATTCATCCGAACAAAATCCCTATACCAATTCATAGCCTGCGTGGAAGGCGCTTTCGTTGATGTAATACAGCCCCTTTTTGCCCTTGTAAAACGCACGTTTCATCCCGTTTACAACCGAGGCCGGCTCGAGAATGTGGGTCTTTTTTATCATCGCTCCGAGCAATATAATGTTGGCCACCTTGATATTGCCCATTCTTATCGCGAAATTGGTCGCGTCAACGCCGACAATCTCATGGCTGGTTTTCGCAACCTTGCCCATATCAATCAGCGATGAATTTACAATCACCGGCGAGCCCGGCTGGATAGTATCTATATATTTTATGAACGATGGGGCGTTCATAATTATCGCGAGATTAGGATTTTCGATAATGGGCGAATCAATCTCATGGTCTGAAATGGAGATAAGAGCTTTGGCCGTTCCGCCGCGAACTTCGGCGCCGTAAGAAGCCATCGCGCAGACATTTTTGCCGGCATCGATACAGGCGTAAGCAAGTACATTACCGACCAGAATAACACCCTGACCGCCAAATCCCGCTATTAACATATTAATTTCGGTATTTGCCATGCTATTCCACGTTCTTATAAACTCCCAGCGGGAAGTAGTTGATCATTTGCTCTTCGATAAACTGGATGGCCTCGACCGGCGAAACTTTCCAGCCGACAGGGCACATCGAAAGTATTTCGACCATTGAAAAACCTATGCCGTTGAGCTGGTTCTGAAATACTTTTCTTATCGCGGCCTTTGTCTTGTTTATATTTCTAACGGAATTTATGCTTGTTCGTTCGAGATACTTGGTCTCTTCGAGCGTCGCGAGCAGTTCGCATACTCTTATCGGTTTGCCCATTCCCTTAATCGTTCTGCCGGAAGGGCTGGTAGTGGTTTTTTGCCCGATGAGCGTCGTCGGCGCCATTTGTCCGCCTGTCATTCCATAGGTGGCGTTATTAACGAATATAACCGACATATTTTCGCCGCGGTTGGCCGCGTGTATTATCTCTGCCATGCCGATAGCGGCCAAATCGCCGTCTCCCTGATAAATCAGAACGAATTTATCGGGATGCACACGTTTTATAGCTGTTCCGACGGCAGGGGCTCTGCCGTGCGCACATTCTACAACATCGCAGAAAATATAATCGTACAGCACAACCGCGCAGCCGACAGGGGCGGTGAGAATCATCTTTTCTCTTATGCCGAGTTCGTCGATAGCTTCGCCGATGAGCCGAAGTATAATTCCGTGTCCGCATCCGGGGCAGTACTTGGTGGACTCCGTCGTAATCGATTTTGGCTGTGCTTTTATTATATTCATAATTTTTTGGCTATCTCGCTGATTTCTGCGTAAACTCCGTCAGGCGTTGGATTCCATCCGCCGCCCATGCCGTAAAACAGGATGTCCTTTTTCGTCACGACATCCATAAGCGTAAGCAGCACATCTTCGAGCATCTGGCCCATACTCATTTCGATAACGAGGAATTTAACGCCTTTATTTTTCTGTGCGACCTCAACAAGCTCCGCTTCCGGCCACGGCCAAAGTGTTTTCGGCCTGAACAATCCGATTTTCAAACCGTTATCGTTATGTTTTTTTATGGCGGATTTAGCGATTCGGCTGGTAGCTCCGTAAGCTATAACGATAATGTCGGCGTTGTCGCAATTATATGTTTCGCACCAGCGGAGTTCGGATTTGATTTTGTTATACTTTTTTTCCAGATTTCTATTGTGCATTTCCAGACCGTTCGGCGGATTGAGATACAGCGTCCTGACGACATTCGGCTTTCTGCCCGCGCAGCCGGTAAGTGCCCAGTTTTTAGTCGGCAGTTTGTCGAACATCGGCTTATAAGGATGCATATCGAACGGTTCGACGAGCTGACCGATAATGCCGTCGCTCTGTATGAATACCGGCATCCTGTAATAGTCGGCAAGATCGAATGCGTTCATTGTCATATCGTAACATTCCTGCAGGCAATTCGGCGCCAGCACGATACATCGATAATCGCCGTGTCCGCCGCCGCGGGTGGATTGGAAATAATCGGCCTGCGACGCTTCGATATTGCCCAGGCCCGGCCCGCCGCGAACAACGTTTACGATTACGCAGGGCAGTTCGGCTCCTGCGATATAACTTATGCCTTCCTGTTTGAGACTGATTCCCGGCGACGAGGATGAAGTCATAACTCTTGCCCCGGCGGCAGAGGCGCCGAAGACCATATTTATCGCCGCGACTTCGCTTTCGGCCTGGAGAAAGATTAGATTTTCCTCTTCCATTCTTCTCGAGAGATATTCCGGCGTTTCGGTCTGTGGAGTGATTGGGTACGCGAAATAGCAGAGGCAGCCAGCTTTGATTGCGGCTTCGCCTACGGCCTCATTGCCTTTCATCAATACTCGTTTGGTTTCCAACCCTGTATTTTTATCTTCAGCCATTTCAGCCTATCTTGCAGAACCTGTGGTCTCAACTATGGTAAAGCAGCAGTCGGGACAAATGATATAGCATGCCCCGCATCCGTTGCACAGTTCGAGGTTAACTTCGACGTAATTGTAGCCTTTTTTATTGCTTATTCCGCTTTTTCGTATCGCCCCGACAGGGCACATTGCGATACACATATCGCAGCCCTTGCATTTTTCCGGATTTATCTGTGCTTTTTTAGCCATATATTTTTTACTGCCTGAAATTCAAATCTACATTACCACAAGAGGGGACAGTTTGCAACAAAACTTAAGATGTTGACTACAAAGAAGTTATCTTGATTATAATATTATTGACTTTCGATGTGAGAATAAGTATCCTCTGAAAATTGTTTTGTCCCGGGGATGTGGTGTAACGGGAGCACACCGCGGTCGCATCGCGGAAATAAGGGTTCGATTCCCTTCATCTCCATTCGACTCGCCATTCGCAAAGCGAATGGCTCGCTCGTGGCAGGTCGAAAAACAAGGCCATAGGGGGGATAAAAAATCTATTGCTTAAATTTTTTATTCTGTTTCCTGTGTTCTGAATTCTGTATTCTATTTTTTATAACTGCCATTTTTCATAGCAGACCATCTTTTCGATATTTTCTCTCGGCCTGCGTGCCTCTTTTTCAGCGGAATAGCCTATCGGCATAAGCTCTACAATTTCGATGTTCCGGGGAATATCGAGAATTTTCCTTATCTTTTCCGGATAAAACGATCCAATCCAGCAGGTAGCCAGTCCTTCGGCTGTCGCCGCCAGCGCTATATGTTCCATCGCGATAGCTATATCTATCGGCGCTATTTTTTCGCCGCATCGCATAACATGCTCGCTGTTGCTGCATCCTATGATTATCGCCGGTGCTGTCGAGATGAACATCTGTTCGTTGGCGGCAACGGCAATTTCTTTGCGTTTCTTTTCGTCGGTTACAATAATGAATCGCCAGTCCTGCAGGTTCTTCGCCGATGGTGCGAGCCTTGCGGCCTCAAGGATTCTGTCGAGCTTTTCCTTCTCGACGGGCTTTGAACTGTAACTTCGGCACGAAAATCTCTTTTTTATCGCTTCGTATAAATCCATATTTTTCACCCCTGTATATATTTTGTCTTATTATAACCGAACGGTTTTTGGCGTCAAGAAGTTTGGTAATTTGGCTAAATGAAATGTTTCAGCAATCCAAACCATGGGAATAAAAGTTCTATAAACTCGTCAGAAGTTTTATTGATTTTATCTTCAAGTTCCTGTCTTTCTTTATATAATTCAATCTGCGCAATAGCCAGTTTCTCCCGCTGCTGCGGGGTGAGTTTTTCTTCAAATTTTACTTCAACAGGAATTTTGGGAAGATGCTGATATTCGCTGTCGTCGAACCAGACAATATGACATTTCGGACAAACATCGAGATACGCGGTGTTTTCACCGGTCGAAAGAGGAATTTCGCTCATCGGCGAAACACAGGAAGGGCAATTTCGCTTTTGCATAAAATCGCCGGACAAAGTTCTTTGCCATAATTTGTTGACTACCGGTCTGGGGATTATCTTGCGAATAACCTCGACTGTAATTGCCCGGCCCCTGCAGGACGGACAAATCCAAAAAATGCCAAATCTGCTTCGTACCCTTTTTAAAACTGTTTTACAATTTGGACAGTTAAACATTAAACATCTCTGTAAAAGAACTCTTATTTTGCAGGATAAATGCCTTTCCTGGCTATGTGCCTCGTTGCTAACGCGTCAAAACCATGCAGGGTAAATATGATAATCAATGCGCCGATTATATAACCAGCCAGTGTTGCCGGTTCCTCTCCCGCTCGTGGCGCAAAAAAACTAATCCAAACGAACAACATAAATAATATCTCGAATGCAGCGATTGTTTTATGCTGGCCGAGATAAAAATCACCCAGTCCCGGAAATATAAACGACAGCCATATAGCCTTGGCTGGCGATTTAAAGTTTTTATCGCAGGCCTGGCATTTTTCAGGAAATCCTTCTACTTTTACAAAGCAGTGCGGGCAGAGATTTTCTACCATTGCGCTGTTTGCCCCGACGGCATCGGGACTTGTCCGAAGAAAATCTATTACGCCTTTTACAACTTTTCTGTCGTCTTTCGGTATATGAGAAAAAACGCTTGTTTTACCGTTTTTGAATTTTATCTTACAGTTTCCTGCAAGCGTGCTCCTGACTTCTTCTATGGCTGAATATTCGATTTGCGCCCTTAGCGATTTAGGTTCGTTGCGTGAACTTATTTGCATTATGATTATACGCTGCGTCGTGCAGATAAAGGCCCTGCGGTTGATGTAGTACATCAAATTGCCCAGAAAAAAGGATTCGACAAACGACGACTCGACGCCGGAAGTCAAAAAACAGACCGTTTCGTCCTCGTATAACATAGCCTCAATCTGGTTGTGTATTTTTTTCAGCAGTTTGAATTTTTTCTTCGATAATGATTTTGCCTTCCAGCCGTCAGCGGAAAATAATTTATCATAAAAGTATGGCGTGTTGTGCTTTTTGATGTTCAGCAAATCCTCGAATTTTTTTGCGGAATCAATTTCCGTGCTCATTTGGTTCCTTTCCAAAGGTTAATAGAAGGATTTTGCCTCTTAATTACGTAAAGTCCGGAGCATTTGCCTCCGGAACATAATTATCGCACCTTTGTGAAAATTGAGTTTACAGAAATAACCTTTATTTTGCCGCCAATATCATTAACAGGCGTATTAGTTTTTATTATTATGCTTTTCGGTTTATTATTTAACAAATCGAAATAGTTATCGTTTAAATCCGCGTCAAAATCGCAATCTATATAAAGGTCTTTGGCTAATTTACCGCTCTTTAGTGTAAGTTTCCAGTTAAGTTCGTCGAGCCTTTCTGCTTTTGTCTCGACATTACAGGCAGGAAAATCGAAATACTTGTCAGGCACATAAAAGAAACTGTTTTCAGAAATAACCTCTGTATCATTTTGCAGCAGGATATGCAAAAAAGAATTTTTATTGTTTTTGGGCGTTGCAAAAGACTGCGGCAATAAAACTTTCTCGACACTGCCGGGCCCGACAGACACCGGCCTTTTGAATTCATCAATTATCTCGAAATTCGTATCAACAATCCTGCACAAAAGCAGGGCGGTAATCGGCGAAACCGAATGATTGACAACTGAAGCGGTTATCGAATCGATAGTTCCGGAAGACTCCTGCCGCTGAGCCGATGCCGTAACAATGACAGGGGTATGAAATCTGCGGGTATAATAATAGAGAGCCTTTTTCCCGCCGGCATAGTCGAGACACGACCAGCTTATGGCGGGGCAACTGTCGTTGAACTGCCAGAATATGACTCCTGAATTGATGTCTGAGTTTGTCCGCAGATGTTCGACGTTTTTACGAATTGCACGGGCCTGAGTGATCTGCGACAGATAAATAAATTCATCAATATTTGCCGGAGCACGGAAAAGTTCGTTGATATAATAATGCAGCCGTCCGGCCCCGTTTGGCTGATAATCGTGCTTTTCAAGATGCCAATCCGCTGTATGCGTCTTTTTGCTGCCAAGCAGACTCCATATCATTTTTTTACAGGGAAGTGATTGAAAACCAAACTCGGACACAAAACTGGGTATTTGAGTCAAATAATCATCCGTAGGTTTAAGTCCCGACCAGATATTCCACTGATGGACGGTGCCGACAGACGGATCGTTCGGATTTTTAGCCGGCCCCAGCGGCGTTGAGGAAATATAATCGCGGTCAGGGTCGAGTTCATGAACAAGAGGCGGCAGAATTTTATGATAAATATTTTTGCCGTAGAATTTCTTGCTTTTACCCATACCGCCAAAGGAATGTATCCAGTCGATTTCGTTGTTGCCGCACCATAGCGCCAGTGATGGATGGTTCCGCAGCCGGACAATATTCTGCGTTGCCTCTTTTTTTATCATCTCTGTAAACCATGTTCTGTCCGGATAGTAGGCGCAGGCAAACATAAAATCCTGCCAGACGAGTATTCCGAGTCTGTCGCAGAGATTGTAAAAAGTTTCTGTTTCGTATACTCCGCCTCCCCAGACGCGAAGCATATTTATATTGGCGTCGACGACAGCGGTAAGAAGTTTCTCGTAATCTTCCGCTTTCGCAGAGCCTATGTAAAGCGAAGGCGGTATCCAGTCGGCGCCTTTTGCATAAACAGGCTGATTATTGACTTCAAACTGAAAACTCTGCCCATGCTCGTCCGGAGTTTGATTTAATTTCACCATCCTTATACCAAAATTTTTCGATGCCGAATCGACCCGCTCGTTGCCGCTATGCAGTTCCGCATTCAGCTTATATAAAGGCTGCGAGCCATAAGGCCTCGGCCACCAGAGCTGCGGCTGTACGATTTTTATCACCGCCGAGGCCTGCAGATGGTTCTTGCTGAAATTAAGGCTTGCCGTCGCGGCGGTTTTGCCGGCAGGGTTGGTAATTGAAAGATTGCAAGTCATCGTCTGCTGTGAAAAATTCTCTACCTGTACGGAGATTTTAATATCGGCATTGGATTTGTCGCAGTCGATGGTTGTAACATGCACATCGCCGATGCTGCCTGCTTTGAAGGCTTCGAGCCGGACAGGCTGCCAGATTCCACAGCCGGGCATTCGCGGCGCCCAGTCCCAGCCGAACTGGCACTGAGCCTTTCTTGCATAGGTTCTCTGAGGCAAAGAGCACGAATCCCTGCTCAAAAGTCCGAAACGGTTCATCAGCCGGTTGCCTTCTTCTGCCGCCGAGTCAAATTTAACCAGTAGCTCGTTATTTTTTTCTTTAATCAGTGAAGTAACATCGAATCGCCATTTACAGAACATATTATCGGTTTTGCCGATAATTTTTCCATTCATCCATATCTGTCCGAACGTATCGAGTCCGTCGAAGACCAGTTCGATTTTCTCGTTTTTCTGAAAATTCGCCGGCAGACTGAAATTTTTTCTATATATCCACGATTCGAGACTCATCGGGAAGAATTCTTCGGGGTTGCGGGTCAGCCTGTTGCCATCGATAACTTTCGCTTCGACCAGATTGGTATATATGGAAGATGGAACCGTACAATTGAGCCAGTTGCCCTCGTCAAGGTCTCTCATCCTGCGGGCGGAAACCGGGTACTGTTTAAATTGCCATGTGCCTGTTAAATCAAGAATTTCTTTTGCCATAGATCCAAAATTCTAACAGCAAATGGAATTTATTAAAGTAAAAAACAATGATTGTTTTTGTGCAAGTCATTTGCCTATTTTCTTTTCGACAGGCGAAAGCAGCATCAGTGCAATCAGGGTCAAAATCGTAGCGGCAAACGCCAGGGGATACATTTTCGCACCGCAGGCCATTCCGATACTTGCGACAATCCATATCCCGGCGGCGGTTGTAAGGCCGTGAATGCTGGCGCCGCTCTGAATTATCGCGCCGGCGCCTAAAAAGCCGATACCTGTTACGATTTGCGCCGCTATTCTGCCCGGCTCAGAGCCAGCAAGCTTTGTAGAGATAATCGTAAAAACACAGGAACCAAGACATATAAGGATATTTGTACGAAGCCCGGCTGGTTTGTCGCGTAACTGTCTTTCGAGTCCTACCGCTCCTCCGAGAATGACCGCAGTCAAAAGCGGAACAACGTCAAGCCAATTTATTTCCATGTTTAAGTCCCTCAAGATTAAAGACATATTGTAATAAAAATCCCCCCGTAAACAAGTATTTATCTTTAATTTAAGGGGTGTTAAAATTCTTGACCGTTAAGCTCTTTTCTGTTTTAATGTCTGGTCAGATAAGATTTTAATGAAATGGGATATAAAATGAATCCCGTTAGACCTTGTTGGTCTCGTATATGCACTTTAAAATATAAAGATGACATATGTTTTATACCGTTTTACTCTATGAAAGGAGGTCTAACGGGATGAAAGTCAGTAAAAGGGCACAGTCCGTACCGCCTTCAGCAACTATGGCGGTGGACACAAAAGCAAAAGAACTCAAAGCCAAAGGCGTTGACGTAGTGGGCTTTGGCGCCGGCGAGCCGGACTTTGACACGCCGCAGTATATCAAGGACGCCGCAATCGCTGCTATTAAGGCGGGCAAGACAAAATACACGGCTACGCCCGGCATTCCGGAACTGCGAAAAGCAATAGCTGAAAAACTTCTTAAGGAAAATAACCTTAAATATACGCCCGAACAGATTATCGTAAACATCGGAGCGAAGCATTCAGTTTACGAATCTATGCAGGCGGTACTCGATGACGGCGATGAGGTTATTGTGCCGACTCCATACTGGGTTACATACCCGGAAACAATAAAGCTCGCAGGGGCGGTAATGAAGGTTGTTCAGACGGACCCGAAAAACGATTATAAGATTACACCGCAGCAGGTAAAAAATGCGATAACGCCGAAAACCGCGATGCTGCTTATGAACAGTCCGAACAATCCCGGCGGCTTTACTTATACCCCCGACGAGTTAAAGGCCATAGCCAAAGTCCTCGAAGGCACAAATATTATGGTGCTTAGCGATGAGATTTATGAGCATCTGGTTTACGGCAGTACAAAATTTATCAGCTTCGCGGCATTGAGCGATGACGCCTATAAACGGACAATCACGATAAACGGTTTCAGCAAGGCTTACGCGATGACCGGCTGGCGGCTCGGATATGTAGCCGGACCTCTTGAAGTGGTAAAGGCAATGAGCAGACTTCAGGGGCATATGACACAAAATCCTGTAAGTTTTGTGCAGGCAGGCGGTCTGGTCGCTTTTAGCGATCCTAATAATGATGTTGAGAAGATGAGGCTCGAATTTGAAAAACGGGCTAAATATATGGCTGACAGACTAAACGCCATCGAGGGCGTTAAATGTCCTCAGCCGACAGGTGCGTTTTACTGCTTCCCGGACGTTTCTGCTCATTTCGGCAGGACAATCGGCGGAGTAAAGATACAAAACAGTATGGACTTTGCCGCTGCACTTCTCGAGCAGGCCAATGTCGCACTTGTACCGGGCGGGCCGTTCGGATGTAATAATAATGTCCGGCTGAGTTTCGCAACGTCTATGGAACTGATAACAAAGGGAGTTGACAGGCTGGAAAAATGGCTCAAGAGTTAATAACGGATAAAAAACCGGCGTTAAGCGGACTGATGATGCTAATTTTCTGGTGGGCGATGGTTCTTTTCGCTCTTCAGGCTTCGACTCACATGGTTGGTGCGGGCGATACCTGGGTCGCTATGGCCTGCGGAAGGCACTTCATAAATCACGGCGTTAATACCGTTGAACCTTTCAGCGCCAATTCGCACAAGCCCGGCCCGACAGCAGAGGAAGTAAAAACATGGCCGAAATGGGCACAGTGGATTACCGATAAAGTCGGACTCGATACCGTAAAATACTGGCATCCGACAGGATGGGTAAATCAAAACTGGCTGACCCATGTTTTCTTTTACTGGGTGACGCACGATTCGCCTGTTGCCGATGCTGAAACATTTGACAAGCCCATCGAAGGTCAGAAAATCACCTATGACAGTCTGGTTTACTGGAAATATGCGCTGTATATCATAACAGTCATAGTGGTTTACTATACCGGCAGGGCGTTGGGTGTAAATCCGGCTCTTTCGGCGACCTTTGCCTGTTTTGCATTATTTATCGGAAGAACATTTTTTGATATTCGGCCGGCGGGGTTCTCGAATATGCTTACCGCTGTTCTGCTGTTCATATTTGTTTTGGCTGTATATAAAAGTTATCTCTATATCTGGCTGATTGTACCGCTGACGGTTCTGTGGTGTAATCTGCACGGCGGGTTTGTATATGTCTTTGTCGTACTTGTGCCGTTTATTGGTCTTCATCTGCTGACATTGCTGCCGAAAAAAATATCTTTATGCGTATATTACTCACTCGGCTGGCTGTTTTTATATGCCCTTGCATTAAAATTTCTTGGACACGAAACTATCAAAACTTATTTGACGATAAAAATCTCTCCACTTAACGATGTATTGTTATTTTTCATCCTGGAGATGATTGTGTTAAGCATATTATCGACATTTATAAAAGATATTAAACTATTTATCTTTTATGCAATAATACCTTTGACTGTTTTTATAAGTGTACATGATCTTACTTTAGCATTTCTCGGGTATGAACATGCTGATTTTTTCAGCTCAGCAGGAGAAGTGCTTTTATTCATTTCTGGGATAAGTTTGCTAAGCATAGTATTGATATTTTCAAAAAACAAGCCAATTATTTTTTACATTCTTACATCATTACTTATTTTTATCGCCTTATGCGGAAGGTTTTTCCCGCAGGGCATAGAACGCTTTGTAAGATACGACCCTGTTTTCAGGGAATATATCAGGGACGGCAGGCAGACATTTTTTGTGGTCTTTATCGGCTTTGCGGTTATAGCGATGCTGCTGGGCGCTTTTAAGGAAAGATTAAAAAATATAACTGTCAGGGGATGGTGGCATACTGTTGCAGCGGCGGTTGTCGCCTTTGTTGCGATGATAATTTTCAATCCTTTTCATCTGACGAACCTGACGCATACTTTTGTCGCTACCGTAGGCGACAATGCTAAAACATGGAAGACTGTCAACGAATGGCATCCTGCTTTTGAATGGGGCAACCCGGTAGGCGATGAGATACCGTTTCTCGTTATGTATATAATTGCCTGGGTGCTGCTTGCGTTCTGGATGGTTTGTCTGCTGCTGAAACCCCGTGTCATTATTAAAAAAGGCAAAGCTCCGGCGGCTGAATTGCCCGACAATCAGCAATATGACTGGCCAATGATAGATTTGCCTATGATGTTTATCGCATCTCTTACGATATATATGGCCATAGGTTCCCGCCGGTTTATTCCGGTCGCGGCAATTGCGGCTTGTCCGTTTATTGCGATGTTTATCGATGCCGGAATTAAAATGATTGCGGCGACGGTGAATTTAAGGAAAACTGGCAGGGCGGTATTGAGTCCTTTTCCAATGGCGATGCAGAGATATTTTGCCGCTGCCGCCTTTGCGGTAGTTTTATTTCTTACTGTATGGTGGGGATATTGGTACAAGACTATTTATCTTGACCCCTGGCCGGACAGTCATTACCTGACCAGTGTTTTTATGAGGATGAGCGCTTCTTATGCAAAGCCTTTCAGAGCCTGTCAGTTCGTAAGGGACAACAAACTTAAGGGAACCGTTTTTAACTACTGGACCGAAGGCGGTTTTATCGCCTATGGTCAGATTCCAGACCCCAACACAGGTAAAACGCCTCTCCGGCTTTATATGGACGGCCGCGCTCAGGCTGCGTATAACACTGCCACTTATCATCGCTGGATGTATATAATGGGCGGCGGAGACCCGGTAAGAGCTGTGGAAAGGGCAGGCAGAAATTTTACCCAATCGGACTACGAAGCTATCGGAGACTGGATTGATAAACAGTTTCAAAAGGAAAATGTATGGGTTGTCTTTATGCCTTCTGCCCAGTTTGATTCTGTTTTCATCAGAGGTCTTGCTGTTAATCCGTCATGGCGGCCGGTGTTTATGGATGATGAACAACGCCTCTATGTCGACATAAAAACAGAACAGGGACTTAAGCTTTACACCGGCATTTTCAACGGCAATACGAAATTTCCTGACAAGTTCTCCAGACTTTTTACGGTTGGATACAATTTACTGCGATTACAGGGCGAAAATGATGTTAATAATACCTGTGAGCTTATTATACAGGCTCTTATGGATAGACCTTCTCCGGCCGCTGTTATTGAACTGTTGCAGGCTGCTGCCAGATATCCCCAGCTTCGCAGCAGGACAACAGAAGTCTTTAACCGGTACTTCGAGGATTTCATCGAAAAGAAACAAACATATATGAAACAGGATGGCTTCCGGGACAGGCTCGTAACGATGATGATGATCGGCGATTATCTTAAGAGGATAAATCCGGCATCGACCGAAAAATATGAGAAATATTATGCGGAATTTGTTAACGAGCAGATACGTATTGGCAAGACCTCTCGCTGGTAATTTTCAGGAACTTACATGGATGCAAGTCGCGTTACGTCGTTATCTGTTTTTTTCCCGTGTTTCAACGAACAGGAGAATGTTGAAAAGACTGTAAAGTCCGCATCGGATGTCCTGTCGCCTTTAAAAATAGATTATGAGATTATTATTGTAAATGACGGCAGCAGGGATAAAACCGGTCAAATCGCCGACAGGCTGGCGGCGGAAAATAAAAACGTAAAAGTTGTTCATCATCAGACAAATCTCGGTTACGGCGCAGCGCTTCAGAGCGGTTTTAAGGCCGCGGCCAAAGAATATGTCTTTTATACGGACGGCGACGGGCAATTCGATATCAAAGAACTGCCTTCGTTATTCAAATATACCGCTGATTACGATATCGTAAGCGGTTACCGTATCAGGAGGCAGGACAACCTGATAAGGAAAATAAACGCTTTTTGCTGGACGACGCTTGTCTGTATATTATTTAAAATGAAAATAAAAGACATAGACGGCGCTTTCAAGCTTTACAAACGCAGTATATTCGACGATATAAAAATGAAAAGCACCGGCGCACTGATAAATACGGAAATTTTCGCCCGGGCGAAAAACAAAGGATATAAAATAACCCAGATCGGCGTGCACCATTATCCGAGAACTGCCGGAACGCAAACCGGTGCGAAACTAAGTGTTATACTAAGAGCATTCAGGGAACTTTTCGTTCTCTACAAGCAGATTAAAGAAGATAAATAATGCAATTTCAAACAAGCAGCCAGTTCGTCAGATACGACCAGAAAGTCCATATCTATTCACAGGCGTTATTGAATAACCTTAAAGCCGTCAGGGGCGCGTGCAGGCCCGAAACGAAATTATGCGCCGTCATCAAGGCCAACGGATACGGACACGGCATCAGGGATATTGTGAATATCCTTAAAAAGGGGAATGTCGATTTCTTTGCGGTCGCCAATGTTTACGAAGCGGCTTTTATCGCCGATACTGTCGAACAGATAAAAATTCTCATACTTGAGCCTGTTCATACCGCCTACAGCAGCGAGGCCATTCAGCTATGCGCCAGGAAGGGATTCCACTGTGCCGTTGTCGATACTGAAACGCTGCGATTCGTTCAGGATTGCCTGAAAACCACGTCGGATGTATTGAACGTTCATATAAAAGTCGAAACCGGCATGGGACGCTGCGGAATAGATGCCGAAAAAGCGGATGAATTGATTAAGCAAATCAGGTCTTTTCCGAATGTTAAACTTGCAGGCGTATATACTCATTTTTCCACGGCCGCAGAGAAAAATCTTTCTTATGCCGAGCAGCAGCTTGAAAAATTCAGGAAATTTCTGTCCGGCCAATCCCTGCTTGCCTGTAAAGATGTTATTATTCACGCCGCCAACAGTGCCGCCATGCTAAATATGCCCGAGGCGCATTTCGATATGGTCCGCTGCGGAATAGCGATTTTCGGCTGGGTGGAACATCCGGATCTGCTCAAAATAAAACTTACCCCCGCGATGAAATTTGAGATACCGATAGTCCAGCTTAACCATTACAAAAAAGACCAGACCGTCGGCTACGGCAGAACGTTCACCGCCTGGCGGGATACAATCGGGGCGATTGTGCCGATAGGCTACGCCGATAATTACTGGCGGCTGTATTCGAACAATGCCGTTATGAAGGTCGGCGATAATTTTGCTCAGGTCATCGGCAGGGTAAGTATGGATAAAACCATAATTGATGTTACCGATATTCCCAATGTCGCGGTCGGTCAATATGTAACCGTCATCGACAACGACCCCAAGAGTATGTGCAGCGTATATAGATTAGCTGAAATGGCAGATACGATATGTCACGAAGTTTTGACTTCGCTCCCCGCAAGGGCGTTAAGAATTATTCACTAAGTCTTTAAGCTTTTTTATCGCTAAAGCAGCAACATCCTTATGGTCGAATGCCATATTTTCCGGCAGGGCGTCAATCTCGAACCATTTCGCTTCGGCAGCGTCATCTCCGCCTTTGATTTCCGTCTTTTTAGTTGTGCCGATAAACGCGACAGTAATATTTCTGCCTCGCGGGTCTCTGCCGCATCTGCCGAAAGTGTAAAACTGCTCAAGTTTGACTCCCGTTAGCCCTGTTTCCTCGGCAAGCTCTCTTGCGACAGCGATTTCAAGCTCCTCGTCCATCTCCACAAAGCCGCCCGGAAATGCCCACTGACCCTTAAACGGCTCATTGCCCCGTTTTATCAGCAGTACTTTGGGTTTGCTGCCGCTTACGTCGAAGACTATGGCATCGACCGTAACCATCGGTCTGGGCCAGTCGTAAATATATTTTCCCTTTTCAGCCATATTCGAATATTAACAAACCGGACGGAAAAAATACAAACAAAAAGCCCTTTGATAATAATCGATATTCGATTAAAATACCGCTCAATGAATCCTTGTATGATACCGATAATCGTAAAATTGAAACTGGCCGCCGGCTGGAAGGGCGTTGCCCTTGAGCAATGGTCCGACTTTGCCTTCGACCCGGAGAAATTAACTCAAAAGCCAGACACGATATTCAAATCGGAAAACGGCAATGTTACCGCCTTAAAGCAAATCGAAATCAAAGGCAAAAAGATTTTCTTCGTCGTCAAAAAAAACGTCAGGCGCACCGGCATAAGGGCTCTCGGCGATTTACTCAGGGCGCCGAAATCGTTAAGAAATTTCTATCTTGCCGTGATACTGAAACAAAAGAACATCGAGGTCGCCGAACCGGTGGCCGCTTTATGGCATCGAAAATATGGAAGCATTTATATAACCGAATATATTCAAAACAGTTTGAATCTTTATGATATTGCGTTTGGCAAAGATAAGGAAATTATTAAAAACTTCTCCGCGAGAAAAACTGTTATAAGGCAGGTCGCCCAGGTACTTGCGAAACTGAATAAATCTAATTTCTGGCACAGGGACCCGAAAGCCGGTAATTTTATCATATATAAAGACGGCGGTATTTACAGGGTTAAGCTTATCGACCTTGACGGCATAAAACAGGACTCCGCCGGCCGCCGAGAAAATCATATAAAAACCATTTCTAAACTTGCCGAGAGCCTGATTCGTTTCAAAGCGGTCAATTTTGCTGACTTGTACAGGGGCTTTTTGATTTACTGTAATACGATGGGTATAGATGATACAGAGACAAGAGAACTTTTCCGTAAAGTGGCAAAAATAACTGTCGCCGCAAGGCTTTTAACGATAATTTCAGATTCATATAAACTTAAGATTCTTATATATCTCTGTGTCCTCTGTGAACTCTGTGGCAAAATTAAATGACTGAACAGATTAAAAAAATACTCATAATAAAACCAAGCGCGCTGGGCGATATTGTTATGGCGATGCCCGCGGCCTGCTGCCTGGCCGAAAATTTCCCTGATGCGCAGATACATTGGTTTGTCAGGCCGGAATATTCGTCAATCCTTGAAAATCATCCGTGTGTCCATAAAACTGTAATTTTCGACCGCAAAAAATTAGGCAAATGGTGGTACAAACCGGCCGCTTTTGCCGAACTTGTCAGGCTGATAAGGCAGTTAAGAAAAGAAAAATACGATATTGTTTTCGATTTTCAGGGCAGGTTCAGAAGCGCGATTTTCGCGTGGTTCAGCGGCTGTAAAAAAAGAATCGGTATGACCCCGACGCAGGAAATCACCGGTCTGTTTTATACCAGCCGAATAGCACAGCCACAAAGTTCGCCTCACGTTGTCGATTATTTTCTCGATATGGTCTTCAGTGTGGGCGTGAAAAAAAGCAAAGTTCATTTTGACTTAAAACCCCAGCCGCAGGCAATAGCTGAAATACAAAAAATCATGGCCGAGCATCGGGTCAATAAAGATAATTATGTTATATTTGTGCCCGGAGCTACGGTTGAAACGAAAAAATGGCCGATAGAGAACTTCGCCGCTCTTGCCGATAATGTTCATAAAAAATATCAGTGTGGCATTGCCGCCGTTGGCGTTGAGGCCGAACGCCAAACCGCCGAAAAACTTCAGGAACTGACAGATGTTTCTGTGGTCAATCTTGCCGGCAAAACGAATATAAGCCGGCTTATTGCTCTTCTGGCCGGTGCCAAAATAGTTGTCAGCAATGATACCGGCCCTGCGCATATAGCCGCGGCATTGGGCGTGCCTATGGTTTTGATTTTCGGCTTTACCAATCCAGCCAGAGTCGGCCCTTACGGCCGGCCGCAAACCGTCGCCGCGATTGACCCCGACAAAAGAGGCAGTGATGTCGAAAGTACCAATCCGGCTCACGATATAAAAAATGTAACGGTCGAAACTGTTTTCGAACTAATCTGCGGACAATTGGGGTAATCATATTAATGTCCATTAAATATTTATATCTCTGTGTCCTCTGTGAACTCTGTGGCTAAAAATAAAAATATCTCTGTGGCAAAAAAAAGAAAACATCCGATGCTGCGTTATCTTGAGTATAAGATTTTGCACATAGACGATTCGCCCGCCAAAATCGCTCTCGGTCTTGCCCTTGGTTTGTTTGTCGCATGGACGCCTCTGCTCGGATTGCATATTCTGATAGTTATCGCTTTGGCAATCCTTTTCCGCGCCAATAAATTCGTGGCCATCACGAGTGTCTGGGTTTCCAATGTCTTTACTTTTGCGATTATCTATTATCCCGCCTATCTCGTCGGCAGGGCCGTATGCGGCATTTTCCCTAATTACAGGCAGTCGGGCGGTCAGCAGGTTTCGACATCTTTTAATCAGCTCTTTGCTCCGATGAATATGATTTCTGGTTTTTACACAAAAGCGTACTGGTTGCAATTTTGGGTTCTTCTTAAAAAAATTGGACCGGAATTATGGATTGGCTGTTTCCTTGTCGGTGGTATGACCGCTGTTATCTCTTATATAATCTGCTATAAACTTATCATGAGTCATCGCGCAAAAAGCCCCCATCGAAGATACAGACATTATTAAGCGGCAACGCCGATTAGTCCGCCTCGAAGCGAAGCGTATATCCCGATGCATCGGGGCTCAATTAAAAATTAAAAACTAAAAATTCAAAACTTTTTTTCCTGTTTCCATTTATGCCCGCAGTTTTTGCAGGTATATTTTTTAACAGGAAAACTTAACGGCACCCGGAAAAGCACCAGGAACGACAGTAAAAACGCCCAGCGGGAATAATGTTCATAACTGACATTGGTACTTTTGCATATCGGGCAGATTATATCGTATTCCTTGTCTTCGTTTGATATTTCCGGCTTGTGTATATTCGCAAGAATTTCCATTGCCTTTTCTTTATCGGATTCTTTTATGCACAGCTCCACTCCGCCTACCGCGGGTGAATATAAGCCGTAAGTGGCGACAAAATTATCGCCGCCGAGAAAGCATTTAATCTCTTCCGATTCGAGAGCTATCTTTGCGATTTCCGCCTGCAGATAATCGTCATACCTCGCAATTTTTATTATCTTGTCGTCCATACTGTTAAATTATACCTCTATTATAAAAATATTCCACCAATAATCATTCACAACGTATCAGAGCCCCAAGCGTTAGCGCGGGGTAATTCATAATTGGTTAGCCCTGCCATCACGATGGCAGGGTTCGTTGCGAGGAGTGAAACGACGAAGCAATCTTATTTACCCCCAACTTGGAGTTTACCCTCGCGAATGCGGGGGGCGTGATTTCCTTGACCAATTCCCCACTCTCTAAAACTCCCAATGCAAAAATCTTAAGTGTCTATACTCGTATGCAGTATACTGCATACGAGTATAGTGGGAAAAAATAAGAACTTCAAAGAAGTTGATATTATTGCTTTAAAGCCTGAGCTCTACCTGCCCAGCCGAACTTTCTCGTCCTTCCGTCCCTTGCCCTGCATAGCATGTAGTGCGACGTAGGGTTAACGAAGGAGGAAGCGAAGGCGGGTGGCTAAAATGATTCGTGCGTATTCGTGTTTATTAGTGGTTTAAATTCGTGCCTTAGTGCCTTTGTGGCTATATTTGCTTCACGACCTCGCCACAGCGACTGCACAGCTCCGGCTGTTCCGCGTCTTTGCCAACGCTTGGCCAATAGTTCCAGCATCTTGCGCATTTTTGATGCGGGCTCTTCTCGGCACTAATGGGCTTTTCACTCTTTTCTTTATTAAGTTTTATCTCGCTGACGATGCAAAGGGCCGCAAAGTTTTTAACGCCGAACTGTTCGACTATACCGATTAACTCGCCGTCGTCTGTGGATATTATTACAGACGATTCCTGGTTACTTGCGATGGCCTGTTTCTGGCGAAGTCCCTCAAGTTCTTTTAATACTTCATCGCGCAGAGACATCAGTTTTTCCCATTTATGTTCTTCTTTCTGCCAGTCGATTGACTTATCGACTTTCGGCATACTCAAAAGATGAACGCTTTCTGCCTTTTCGCTTTTCACGCCTATAGACTCATATATCTCTTCAGCCGTATGAGCCAGAACCGGAGCAAGCAGTCTCGCGAGGGCGTCGAGTATGGAATACATCGCTGTTTGAGCGCTTCGGCGTGAAGGTGAATCTTTCCCGTCGCAGTAAAGTCTGTCTTTAAGCAAATCCATATAAATACTGCTCATTTCGATTGAGCAGAAATTGTAAACGAGCGTATAGACTTTATGGAACAGGAAATTTTCATAAGCCGATGTAACTTCGCCGATAAGTTTTTGTAACTGCTGCACGGCCCATCGGTCAATCTCGAACATTTTATCGTAAGAAACGCTGTTTGTCGCGGGGTCGAAATCGGAGATATTGCCCAGCAGATAGCGTATGGTATTTCTGATTTTCCGGTATGCGTCCTGCAGTCTTGCGATAAGCGTATCGCTGCATCGCATATCTTCCTGATAATTTACACTTGAGACCCAGAGCCTGAGAATATCTGAGCCGTATTTTGTGATTTCTTCCTGAGCGTTGACGTAGTTGCCCAGCGACTTGGATTGTTTCCTGCCTTCCGCATCGACAGTAAATCCGTGCGTCAGTACCGTTTTGAAAGGTTCCATACCTGTCACGCCCAGGGCAGGCAGGAGTGAAAGCTGGAACCAGCCTCTGTGTTGGTCTGAGCCTTCCAGATATAAATCGACCGGCACCGGCCAGCCCGCCTGTTTTGCTACACTGAACCACGAACAGCCTGATTCGAACCAGACGTCGAAGATATTTTCTTCTTTTTGCAGGTCCTCGAAGCCAAAGCCTGCCGGCAGTTTAAAGTCTTCGCCGAGTATTTCCTTTGGCGAATCTATGAACCAGCTATCGGAGCCTTTTTGTCGGATATGTGCAGAAACTGCCAGTACGGATTCTTTTGTTAAAAGAGTTTTTCCCTCTGAATTATAAAATACCGGTATCGGCATTCCCCAGCATCTTTGCCGTGAAATACACCAATCAGGCCTGGATTCGAGCATTCCGGTAATCCGTTTTTCGCCCCAGCTCGGTATCCATTTTACTTTTGGAATTCTCTCCAGTGCCAGCTGCCTCAGATTTTTCCCATCCGGCATCGGCCTATCCACCGAAATAAACCATTGATCCGTAGCCCGAAAAATGACTGGCATTCTGCTGCGCCAGCAGTGCGGATATGAATGGGTGATTTGGCCCTCGGAGAAAAGCAGGCCTTTGGTTTTCAGGCACTCATTTACTTCCTTGTCAACCTTTAAGACATTCTTTCCACAGAGCCAGGCCGGAACCGTATCATCATAACAGCCGTCATCCATAACCGGCGAATAAACCGCCAGTTTATTCTGTTGGCCGGCGACATAATCTTCAACACCATGGCCGGGAGCGGTATGAACAAGACCTGTACCGTCCTCTGTCGTTACGAAATTGGCGCTGATTACAAGATAAGCGTCCTTATCTGTCGGGTTCTTCTCGACAAAAGGATGCTGATACCTCAAACCAACCAAATCACTGCCCTTTACCGTCTTCTCGCTGGCAGTGTAATTTTCAAGTTTACCGACCGCGACAACCGCCTCAAGCCGAGCCTGCGCAATAATCGACGTAAATTTCCTGCCATTCTGAAAATAACTAACCGCCTTATAGTCAAGGTCAGGATTGGCAGCAATCGCAAGATTAGCGGCCAATGTCCACGGCGTAGTCGTCCATATCATAAAACAAACATCGCCGCCATCTCCTCCGGCAAGGCCGAGAGATTTCAATTTATCTATAGAATCTTTCGTCGCAGGGAAATTAACAAAGATGCTCGGCGAGGTAATATCCTCATACTCCAGCTCTGCATCGGCAAGCGCCGTCTGACAGCCGACACTCCAATGAATCGGCTTGAGCTGTTTATAGACGAGGCCTTTGCCCACAAGCTCGGCAAAGACTTCGCAGATGCCCGCTTCGTATTGCGGCTTGAGAGTCAGATACGGATTTTCAAAATCGCCGAATATGCCGAGGTCCTTAAACTGCTTCGATTGCAGTTTTACATATTTGCTCGCGTATTGCTTGCAGAGCTTTCTGATTTCGAGCTTGCTCATCGTTTTGGCTTTTTCGCCAAGCTCGGTAAAAACCTTCGCCTCGATAGGCAGGCCGTGACAGTCCCAGCCGGGCACGTAAGGAGCCTTGAAGCCGGACATCGTTTTGTATTTGATAACGATGTCTTTTAAGACCTTGTTTATAACGTGGCCCATGTGAATATCGCCGTTGGCGTAAGGGGGTCCATCGTGGAGAGTATATTGAGGCGAATCGGCCTTTGAATCGAGAATCTTTTTGTAGATTTCCATCTTGTCCCATGCTTTTCGCTGGGCCGGCTCGCGCTGGGTCAGATTGGCCTTCATCGCAAAGTTCGTCTTAGGCAGATTTAACGTCTTACTGTAGTTTTTCTTGTCTTCAGTCATTATTTTAAGTCCCTGATAAAGCAAAACATAATAGTTTCTATTTTATTGCCTGTCAAGTGGTTATGGAAAATAGCCACAAAGTCACCAAGACACGAATTAACACTGTATTTCACCACAGAGAACACAGAGAACACCCCCGCAGATTCTCGACGAATCTAATCGCGGGGGTCTCCGCTCCGCTTCGACAGAGACGCTATTGCTTTAAGGCGTCCCTATCGGGACTATCAAAATCAAACAAACCCCTCTTTAAAGCAAGCTTTAGCCGGGGTTGGCGTTTGATTTTCGGCCCCTAAGGGGCTTAGCCTTAAAGCAATAAAACTTCGTCAACAGGTTGATAATCAGTTTATATAACAAAAAAGCCTTCCGGATTTTTTGACCCCGGAAGGCTTTTAAATAGTAGTTTAAAAGAGCCTTTCAGGGCGCAGCACCTATGATAATGGCGATAATAATAGCGATGCGGAAGATTGGGCTGTTTGACCCATTCGGCAAGCTCAGGGCAAGAAAGCTATAAACAGATTGTTTTGAAACATTAGTCATTTGAAAATCCTTATACCAGTTATTTCGGCAAAAGTCAAGGGATGCTTAATTAGCCACTAATACACAAAGGCACAAATAAATTTAGACGCTGATTACACTGTTTTTCACCACGAAGAACGGAAGGGACACGAAGGAACGTAACCACGGATTGCACGGATGACACGGATTCCGCAGCGGCGGAACGCGGGATTTACGCTGTCAGATATTGCTTTAAGGCGTCCCGATGTGTCGGGACTGTAAATTCAAAGCTTATGCCTTACTTACAAGCAAGCTTGACGTCGGCATATCGCTTTGAATTTTTGCCACTGTGCGGCTTTCGCCTTAAAGCAACAATATCAACTGCTTTGAAGTTCTTATTTTTCTCACTATGCTCGTATGCAGTATACTGCATACGAGCATAGATGCATGGAGTTTTTTTATGGGGGAATTATAGATTGCAGATTTAGAAAGCGGGGGTATAATTTGGGGAAGAATACAGAAATCAGAACACAGGAGACAGAATACGGGAAAAACAGAAAGCAGAGGAAAATTAAAAAACAAAAAGTGCGTCATTTTTATTATCTAAAGGAATATGTTAAATGAATGGTCAATGGATAGGGAAGCATGGAGGCACTAATAGTGGCTCAATAATTGTAAATTGTGATGACAGAGGAGATTATTATGAAGGGGTCGCATATATAGGTGATTCTATATATAGCTTGCCCAGCCTTGCTGCTGTTTTTAAAACTAATAATCGAGATAATGATTTTAAGTTTCGAACGCAAGTTATTATGCCGATTAATAGATTAACAGGGGGGGTAGATAGTTGGGAAAATTGTAAGAAATTATATGCAGATGATACAATTCTTCCAAAATATGCTGATGTCAAAGGATGTTGGGATAGTGAAAGTTTAACCTTAGAGTGGACAACAGATATAGGAACAGGCGGTTTTAGCAAATTGCCTAAAACTAATGCAGATAAACCATCAGAATACAACCCAATCAATACAGATTGGATTGGCTTTAAAGAATTCGTTTCAACATTAGAGGGAAGGAGATTGTTATTCAGAGGTCAGAATAAACCGTGGAGGTTGCGAACAGCGTTTCATAGGACAGAGAGGGCAAATTTAGCTAGATTTGTAACAGAGGATATTTCAGCGTTATACAAAAATCTAAGCGCGAGGACAAAACATCTATTCAATTTGTCTGTGCCAGATGAAAATGGAGCTTTTTACAATTTGTTACAACATCATGGATATCCTACACCTTTGTTGGATTGGACGTGCTCACCTTACGTTGCAGCTTTTTTTGCCTATCGAAGCATTGATAAGAACAAAGCAAGCTTGGCTAGGGATGATGAAAAAGTAAGAATATTAGTTTTTGATTATAAGCAATGGGCCGCAGATTTAAACCAAATTCTTAGTCTGAATACAGCGGCTCTACACTTGTCTACATGTGAGTTTATTGCGATTGAGAATGAAAGAATGATACCTCAGCAATCAGTGTCCACGATTACCAATATAGATGACATAGAATCGTATATTCAATTAATAGAGAAAGAAAAAGGGAAAAGTTATTTAAAAGTTATTGATTTGCCTGTCACAGAGAGAACAAAGGTGATGCGAGAACTTAGTTTTATGGGCATTACGGCAGGATCTCTATTTCCTGGGTTGGATGGTGCTTGTGAGGAACTTAAGGAACGCTTTTTTAACTTATAATACCTCATAAAAATAGGTGGCTGTTCCTAATTATTACGGAAATTCCGGATTGTTTTTCATTGTTTAGCCCTCTCACTTTTAGTGGGGGTTCGTTTTATTTCATTTTACATTTGTTGCGCGGTTTTTTAATAATAGAACAAATGATAGGATATATGCTTACATGGACGACTTATGGCACCTGGCTGCAGGGAGACGAAAGAGGATATGCTAAAGATGGCCAGATTTTGGACAAAAACGAAACGCTTGAAGAAATAAATAAATCAAATCTTAAAAAACAACCTGTCAAGTTTAATGCCAAACAGAAAGAAATCGTTAAAGAAGCAATCATTCAGGAAGCGAAAAGAATCAATCAAAAAATATTCGCATTAATCGTATATTCAAACCATATACACCTGCTTGTCGAGAAAAATCAAAAATCAATAGAAGCAACAGTGGCGATATACAAAACGGCAGCAAGAAAGGCCCTGTATCAGACAGGCCTTGAAGGGAAAATATGGTCAAAAGGATTTGACAAAAGATTCTGTTTCAATGAACAGGAATTAAAAAACAGAATTACATATATTCTTCGGCATAATGAAACAATGAAATAAATTACTTATTCCGCCTATGGCGGAACGACGGCCCCCCAGCCCCTTCCAAAGTTTTTTCGAGGAAAAAACTTTGGAAATAACTCGGGGGTCTACACTTCGTTCCGACGCTTCGCTCCGATGGGGGCTAAACAATTTTGAATTTGTTTAAATCTGTTTCTAATAGAAACGTGCGAAAGGGTTCGTATTTAAAACTATCAAAATTCAGCGGCGCGTATTCCTCGTCGCCGGACTGCAAAACAAATTTGTCGTGGGCGTAAGCGGTCAAAATCCAATGCTCGGGACAATCAGCAGCCTCGAAATTAAATGAAACTCCATCGCCAAGTTTAAATTCCGCTCTGCAGAAGCTTCTGCCATTCTTAACGCGAACATTTACGCCAAAAAAACCTGTATTGCCGACAATTTTCTTATTTAGTGCGTTTTGCCTGTAAGTGGCAATTCGCAGGTTCTCTCTTCGATTGTCGTACCTGTCGTTATTAATGTGGTCAACGACCATTCCGGCCGGCGGATTCATAATAAAACGTGAAACCGGGACGAGTCTTGTCGGATTTTTTCCGATGCGAAGAAGGGGGTAGTTTTCACCTGAGATACGCAAACCAATGATATCGCCAACGTATTTTTTGCGACCGCGGGCAGGGCTGACATTGAATATCTGATAATAAATATCAGGGTCAACTTTCACAGTTTGGCCTGCGATAGTAAAAGTCAAAAAATCAATTGCGCTTTGCGATGACATAAATATAATGGGGAAAAATTGTGGGGTTAAAAAGATTTAATTGTTCGTTTTTTACGGTCTGCGGTGAGCATCGGCCGTAAGACATTTAATTTTAATGTTTTAAGTAAAAAGCCTTCTCTTTGTTGTTTGCTTATCAAACAATATGGGTATTTTACCATATTTTTAATGAAAATCAAGCAAAAAATTGGCCCCGCACCAATTAATTTTATCGCAGCAATGCAGGAACCTTGCCGCAACGTGCTTCGGGATTAACAAAAAGCCTTGCGATTTTTAATAGTTGTTAAAAAAGAGAATTTGCCGGACAATAGTATTTTTAAGGAGAAAAATTATGAAACCATCGGTGAATGTCGTATCGATATTTTTGTTAGTTGTTTCTATCGCGCATTTGATAAGGCTGGTTCTGCAATGGAAGGTAACAGTCAGCAGTTACGATGTTCCGTTGTGGATGAGCGCTGCGGCGTGTATTGCCACGGCGGTACTGGCGTTTTGGCTGAGGCGGGAAAATAAGCCGGCGAAGTCGTAGAGGCATTTGGGCTTTGATTTTCGGCGCCGGCAGTGTTAAACTGTTTTTCTGATAAAACTATCGGCAGGGCGATATTCGATAAGATAAAGGTGCTTCGTAAAACAGATGGATAAAACCGCAAACAAATATCAAATTCATTTGATTTATATATTACTGGCGGTGATAACTTTTGCCGCCTTCGAGCCGATACTTCATAACGGGTTCGTAAGTTTCGACGACGACGTATATATTTATGAGAATAGTCATATAACTTCCGGCCTGACGATGGAAAATATCGTCTGGGCATTTCAGAATATTCATGCCAATAATTATCATCCCGTAACGTCGCTATCTCATATGCTGGATTGCGAGCTTTACGGGACGAATCCGGCAGGTCATCATTTTACCAATCTGCTGTTTCACATAGCCAATACGCTGCTGCTGTTTTATGTTTTGAGCCAGATGACAAAAAGGGTATGGGCGAGTGCGTTTGTCGCGGCTTTGTTTGCGCTGCATCCGCTTCATGTCGAGTCTGTGGCGTGGGCATCGGAGCGTAAAGATGTGCTGAGCACTTTTTTCTGGCTACTTACGATGTGGGCGTATGTACGTTATTGCCGCGCTGCAAACCTAACCCCCGGCACAGGTCCGGGGGCTAACCGTTATTATTTATTAACGATTGTATTTTTTATTTTTGGTCTGATGTCCAAGCCGATGCTTGTAACACTTCCGTTTGTATTGTTATTGCTGGATTATTGGCCGCTGGAACGGTTTGGGAAAGTGCGGACAGGCAAATTGATTTTAGAGAAGATTCCATTTTTTATTCTTTCTGCGGTATTGAGTATTGTTACGCTCGACGTTCAGTCGAAAATGGGAATAGTAAAATCGGTTTCGAATTATCCACTGGAATGGCGGATTGAAAATGCTCTTGTATCGTATGTCATGTATATCTGGAAAATGATTTGGCCGGTCAACCTTGCGGTATTCTATCCGCATCCGAAGGGCAATATTCCTTTGTGGCAGATTACAGGGGCGATATTCGTTCTGGTGATTATAACATTGGCTGCTTTGTGGAAATTGCGTAAGCGGCCTTATATTGCGATGGGGTGGCTGTGGTTTTTGGGCACTCTTGTGCCTGTTATCGGGATATTTCAGGTTGGAATGCAGAGCCGTGCCGACAGATATACATATATTCCTTATATCGGGCTTTTTATTATAATCGCATGGGGCGTTGGCGATATTTTCGCGAGATTGCGATACCGAAAAATGATTCTGTTAGTTTCAGCAGGTATTCTGCTTTCGGCTCTTTGCGTTAAGACTTATATTCAAAATATATACTGGCATGATAATGTGACGTTATATACACACGCCATAAAAGCGGTCGAGAATAACTGGTGGGCGCATCATTTTCTGGGTAAGGCTCTTGCCAGGCAGAAGGAATTCGAAGAGGCTATCGTACAGTTCAAGGAGACTCTTCGTATCGACCCGGAAAACGCTACGGTATATCACGGTTTGGCCAAAACATATCTTGATAAAGGCGATGTAAACGAAGCTGTGAAATTATATCGGCGATTGCTTCCTCCTTTGCCTGATGATTTGAACGAACCGAGAGGCGTCGATACTTCGCGGAACGATTATCCGATACTTAGAGATTTATATGTGAGCGCGAATATAAATTTTGCACACGCATTAGTTCGGCAGGGCAATCTCGCCGAGGCTGCCAGGCATTTTAAGGAAGCACTGCGTCTTGCGCCTGACGCTGTGACGGCGCGAAAAGGACTGGAAGATATAGAAAAACAGACTGCCGGCCATAGATAAAGCAATGGATAAAACATCGAGCAAATATTGGTTTGTCTGCATCTGCCTGGCAATGACATTGGTCACGCTGGCGGTTTATTGGCAGATGTGCCAATACGATTTTGTCAACTTTGACGATTATAAATACGTAGGAGAAAATCCCCATGTCCGGTACGGATTTACGCGGGAAGGTATTAAATGGGCGTTTACGAACTTTGGATACGCAGGCAACTGGCACCCGCTGACGTGGCTTAGTCATATACTTGACTGCCAGCTTTACGGAGTTGACCCCGGCCGGCAGCATTTGACTAATTTATTCCTGCATATTGCAAATACCCTTTTGTTATTTGCTGTTTTCAGTGCAATGACCGGCACGCTTTGGCAGAGCGCCTTCGTCGCGGCACTGTTCGTATTGCATCCGATGCACGTTGAATCTGTGGCGTGGATATCGGAACGCAAGGATCTTCTCAGTACCTTGTTTTGGCTGCTGACAATGTGGGCGTATGTTAGATATTGCCACTGCGTTGCCATACCGGCAACGGCTAAACAAACCCCCACCACAGGTGTGGGGGCTAAACATTATTATTTATTAACGATTGTATTTTTTATTTTTGGGCTGCTGTCCAAACCGATGCTTGTTACTTTGCCGTTCGTTTTGCTGCTGCTTGATTACTGGCCTTTGGAGCGTTTCGGGAAACGGTCAGTCTATAACCTGATTTTGGAAAAAATACCGTTGTTTGTATTGTCGGCGGTATCGAGTGTTATTACTGTCTTTGTTCAAAAAATAATTACAGTTGACCGGCTGCCTTTTAATCTTCGCATCGCCAATGCCTTTATTTCCTATGTCAGGTACATTGGGAAAATGATTTGGCCCTGCGGACTGACATTTTTTTATCCATATCCCGGCCTGAAGATATCTTTTTTTTATGTCGCAACATCGGCTGTTCTCCTGCTGGCCGTAACAGTTCTTATAATCAGATTCGCCGGAAAACATCGTTATATAGTTACAGGCTGGTTATGGTATCTTGGAACGCTTTTTCCTGTTATCGGGCTGGTACAGGTCGGCGGCCAGGCGATGGCGGACCGCTACAGCTATATTCCTCTGACAGGTTTATTTATTATTATCGCATTCGGTCTGCCTGAATTGCTGGGGAAATTGCCGCATCGAAAAATTGTACTTTGGATTTCATCACTAATAATTTTATCCGTATTGGCCGTGTGCGCGTATTTTCAGCAGCAATACTGGAAAAATACCGCAGTACTTTGTCAGCATGCAATAAAAGTAACCAAAAATAATTATTTGGCGCATTCCTGCATGGCCGAATACTTTCTCAATCAGAAGATGTTCGATGACGCCATCATGGAAAGTCGGAAATCTCTTGAGATAAAGCCGGAAGGGCCGGAGGCTCTTAATGTTATTGGAGTTATACTCAGTCAGCAGGGCAAATCAGAAGAGGCCATCGAATATTTTGCCAAGGCTCTCCAGATAAAACCTGATTTTGCCGCTACCCACGACAATATGGGTCATGCTCTGCTCCTGCAGGGAAACCTGGACGAGGCTGCGGTACATTTTGCCGAGTCGCTGCGGCTTGACCCTGATGCCGCATTGCCGCACTATCATCTCGGGCAGGTTTTGTCCCAAAGAGGTAAAATCACTGATGCTGTCATACACTTCGAAAAGGCGATTCGGCTTAAACCTTACTGGTTCGAACCGATGAATGATTTGGCATGGATTCTGTCTGTCAATAAAGACGCTGCGATTCGTAATCCTGTCAGGGCGGTCGGGCTTGCGCGGCGAGCCTGCGAACTTACTAATTACGAAAATCCCGGCATATTGGATACTCTGGCGGCCGCTTATGCCTCTGCAGGCAACTTTAGTATGGCCATAGAAACTTCTATGAATGCTCTGAAGCTATGTAAATCGCCTCGGCAGGACATATTTAAAAAGGAAATTGAAAGCCGGCTGGTTTTATATAGAGCAGGCGAGTCTTTTATCGAAACAAACGCTGAATAAAGAGGTTAACAATGAAAAATATTATCAATAATCATAGGCTTATAGCTGTCGGCTTATTGGTAATAGTATTATTTATCGCTGCTATCCGTATTCGGCTTTTAAGTATCCCTTTGGAACGCGACGAAGGGGAGTATGCCTATATCGCACAAATGATGCTTAAAGGTGTGCCTCCTTTTATTTCAGCTTATAGTATGAAACTGCCCGGCATTTACGCCGTTTATGCACTTATTTTTCTGGTTTTCGGCCAGTCGGCTTCGGCAATCCATTTCGGCCTGCTGATAGCCAACATAGCGGCAATTATTTTAATCTTTTTACTGACAAGACGGTTATTCGATGATATCTCCGCTTTTATAGCGGCTTGTTCTTATGCAGTTGTGTCCCTGGCCAGACCGGTTCTTGGATTATCCGCCAATGCCGAGCATTTTGTACTGCTGCCTGTTCTGACAGGTTTTATCCTGTTGCTTCAATTTATCGAACGACGGCGATTATGGGTTTTATTTTTCACGGCGCTGCTGTTCGGCCTGGCATTTATTATCAAACAGCATGCGATTTTTTTCGGCATCTTCGCTGCTTTTTATTTGCTGTATTCCGATTTCCACTGCGAACCTTTTCGATGGAAAAACCTGATTGCCGGTCAGATTGTTTTTGCTGCCGGAGCAGTAATACCTTTTGTTGTAACTTGTTTTATTTTTTGGCGAGCGGGCGTCTTTGACAAGTTCCTGTTTTGGACATTCATTTATGCCGGTAAATACGCAAGTGTAACCCCATTGCAATTCGCTCCGGGGATTTTCTTTCATTATTTTTCAGATGTTTTCAAATTTTCAATACCCATATGGATTTTTGCCCTGTCGGGGTTGTTTCGGATTTTTTATAACAGCAGCCTGCGTAAATTTATTCCTTTTATATCTGGTTTACTGTTTTTTTCATTCCTTTCCATTTGCCCGGGTTTCTATTTTCGTTCTCATTATTTCATTTTTCTTTTACCTGTGACAGTAATCCTGTCAAGCCTGGGGTTCCTGGGATTTTGTGTTTGGATAAAAGGTCGTCTGCCCAGGCCGCTATATGGTCTGATTGCTGTTATTGCCGGGTTTATCTTAATCGGATATGCGTTATTTGAACAGCGAATGTATTTGTTTGACGGTAATTCAGCTAAAGTATGCCGATTGATTTACAAAGCCAATCCATTCCTGGAATCGCAGAAAATTGCTGAATTCATTACCGCCAATTCCGACTCAAACGATACTATTGCCGTTATCGGGTCTGAGCCCCAGATTTATTTTTACTCCCGCCGTAAATCCGCAACCCGATATATTTATACATATCCTTTAATGGAACCGCATGATTATGCCGCTTCAATGCAGAAGGAAATGATGAAAGAAATTGAATCAGCAAAACCGAAATTCCTTGTCTTTGTCAATATTCAGGCGTCCTGGCTTGTCAAGAAGGATTCCATAACGACTATTTTAAAATGGTTCGAGTCGTATAGCGGCGAATATTACGATGTTGTCGGCGTAACAGTATTGCTGCCTAATGAGCAGTCTATTTACCGGTGGCAGGTGCAGGCTCGCGATTATAGACCTTCGACTGATACCTGGCTTGCAGTATGTGAACGCAAACAATAATAACAATTCCATAATTCATTTGACATAACCGCTGAAAAGGAAATATAGTCTTTTAAATGTCTGAAAAACCAAAAACACTCTATATAATCGACGGCCACGCTCATATCTATGCGGCGTTTTACGCGCCAATGAGCCAGCAACTGGTCAGCTCGACCGGCGAACCCACCAAGGCGACCTATATTTTTACCAATATGATTTTGAGACTTCTGGAAAGTAAAAAGCCGGATATGCTCGTCGTCGCGATGGATTCCAAAGAGCCGAGCTTCCGGAGGGAAATCTATCGGGAATACAAGGCGCACAGGCCGCCTATGCCGGACGAAATGCCGGTGCAGATAAATCGAATCGAACAGATACTCGAAGCGATGAATATTCCCATCATCCGCGAAAGCACCTTCGAGGCTGACGATATAATCGGTACACTTGCCGCAAAGGCGGTAAAGGCCGGTATCGATACTTATATCTGCTCCAAAGACAAGGATATGCTCCAGCTTCTTGAAATCGGCGTTCGTATATACGATATCAAAACAGATGCTGTAACCGACGCGAAATCATTTACACAGGAAACCGGCCTTGAGCCGAGGCAGTTTATCGACATTCTGGCTCTGCAGGGCGATGCGGCGGATAATGTGCCGGGCGTTCCGGATGTCGGGCCGAAGACCGCCCTTGAATGGATAAAACAATATGGTTCGCTCGAAAATCTGTACGAACACGCCGATGAAATTAAGGGCAAACGGGGCGACAACCTGCGGAATTCGAAAGACATCGCATACCTGAGCAAAAAACTTGTTACGATTAATTGCGAAATGCCGGTAAAACTTGACGAAAAGACTTTTGCAGTTAAGGAATTCGACAAGGGAAAACTTGCCGCTGTTTTTACAGAACTCGGCTTTAACAGGCTTTTAAGCCAAATGGGTCTGTCCGCCGGCGAGCAAAAAGTGAAAGTGGATAAAGAAAAGCCGCCGGTAAAAGTTTCCAGCCCGGACGGTTTCGATACGATAAAAACCGTAGAGCATAAATATACATTAATAGATACGCCTGAAAAACTTGACGGCTTTGTTTTGGATCTTAAAAAACAAAAACTTTTTGTACTCGATACCGAAACTACCTCGATATCGGCTCATCGTGCCGAACTTGTGGGAATAAGTTTCTGCTGGGAGCTGCATAACGCGTATTATCTTGCGGTGAAGGGACCGATGGGTGCAAAATTTATGGGGCTGCAGGCTGTCAGAGAAAAATTGGCAGATATTTTCGCTGATGAGGAGGCCAAAAAAGTCTGTCAGAACGCAAAATACGATATGATAGTCCTGGCAAATGCCGGTATGCCAGTTAAGGGTCTTGTTTTCGATACGATGATAGCTTCTTATGTACTCGATGCCGAAAGGAGCCATTCGCTCGATAATATGGCGATGGATTTTTTGTCTTATCGTAAAATTCCGACTTCCGACCTGATAGGCAAAGGCAAAAATCAAATAAGTTTTGATATTGTAGATACGGCACTTGCCTGCGATTATTCCGGCGAAGACGCGGATGAAACATTCCAGCTTTACCAGTATCTAAGCGAAAAACTTGAAAAAGAGCCGAAACTGAAAAAACTCTTCGAAGAGATGGAAATGCCTCTTGTCGATGTTCTGACAAAAATGGAACTTAACGGCGTAAAACTCGATGTGCCGATTCTTAAAAAACTGTCGGTTGAGATAGACAACCTGCTTGACGAGACGACAAAGAAAATTTACAGCCTTGCCGGCGGGAAGTTCAATGTCGATTCGCCGAAACAGCTTGCCGAAATACTTTTTAATCGGCTGGGTCTGCAATCTCTCCGCAGCGGCAAAACCGGCCCAAGCACCGATGCCGATGTTCTCGATGAATTGGCCGGCGAGCATCCGATTATCGAACAGATACTCCAGCATCGGCAACTGAGCAAACTTAAAAACACCTATACCGACAAACTTGGTTCGCTCATAAGCAGCCGAACCGGCAGGCTGCACGCAAGCTTCAACCAGACAATAACCGCGACCGGCCGATTGAGCTCATCCGACCCGAATCTGCAAAATATTCCCATCAGAACTGAAATAGGCAAAAAGATTCGCGCAGCGTTTGTGCCGGAGAAAAAGGACGATAAAATTATCAGCCTCGATTATTCACAAATTGAACTTCGTGTGCTGGCGCATTTTTCAGATGATAAAGCCATGATAAAGGCATTTGAAGAGGATAAGGACATTCACAGCTTCGTCGCTTCGCAGATTTATAATGTCGATATTAAAGAAGTAACATCTGATATGCGGTCGAGATGCAAGGCGGTTAATTTCGGCCTTATTTACGGCCAGGGCGCCTTCGGCCTGAGTAAAACAACGGGTATGAATGTCGCGGAGGCTAAAAAATTCATTGACGACTATTTCACCAAATATAATTCTATACAGCAGTTTAAAAAAGAAGCTATAGAGACGGCAAAAACAATCGGCTATGCTGAAACCATCTGCGGCAGAAGGAGAAACATTACCGGCCTCGAAAGCAAAAACGGCAATGTGAGGTCGCAGGCTGAAAGGCTGGTTATAAATACGCTGATTCAGGGTTCTGCCGCAGATTTGATAAAAATAGCGATGATACGAATTCAAAAAAGGATTGAAAAAGAAAAACTGCCTGCGAAAATGATTCTGCAGATTCACGACGAGCTTGTTTTCGAGGCGGACGGCAAAGAAGCGGAAAATCTCGCGAAAATTTTCGGCAGGGAAATGACAGGTGCGATAAAACTGAACGTACCGATGAAAGTCGATACGACAATCGGTAAAAGCTGGCTGGCGGAGTAAAATTATGAAAAAATACAGATGGCAGATAGTTTTGGGAATATCATTAGTCGCGCTTTCGGCGATTTTGTACTATATTCATTTTCTTATTTTCCGCGATGCGCATCATATTTATATATATCTTCTGGGCGATATAGCTTTTATACCGGTGGAGGTGCTGCTTGTTACCCTGATAATTCATAATCTGCTCAGTATTCGTGAAAAGAAAAACAAGATGGCGAAACTGAATATGGTTATAGGCGCCTTTTTCAGCGATACTGGCACGAAACTTGCCGAAAAGTTTTTCGAGCTTGACCCTGACGCCGAACAGATACGCGGCCAGCTTGTGATAAAAGACGACTGGACGAGTGAAAAATTCGCCTCGGCGGTCAGCCATCTGCGAAAACACGAATATAATATGCAGATTGACCGGGCGGACCTCGAAGAGTTCAGGACATATCTGCTTGGCAAAAGAAGTTTTTTAATGCGGCTGCTCGAAAATCAGAATCTGCTCGAACATGACAGGTTCAGCAATATGCTCTGGGCGGTTTTTCACCTTACCGAAGAGCTGGTTCACAGGCAGAGCCTGAAGGATTTGCCGGAAAACGATAAAAAACATCTGCTCGGCGATATGAAAAGGGTGTATAAGGCGATTATTTTCGAATGGATCGAATATACAAAACATCTGAAAAAGAATTATCCGTATCTGTTCAGTCTTGCGATGCGGACAAATCCGTTTAACCCTGACGCTTCGATATATGTTCCCTGAAAAAAAGCTGATTAGTTTTCTGCGAAGATAAATTCCATGCATCAATTATTTAAAGATAAAAATTTTCTGCGATTATGCCTTGCGGCATTTTTTATGAGTTCCTGCCTTCAACTGGTTCAGATTGTTATGCCTTTTGTCGCCAAGTCACTGGGCGGCAGCGATACCGAAGTCGGACTTTGTTTTATGGGGCAGATGGGCGTTTATGTAATTTTCTGCATAATGGCTTATTTTATCGTTGAAAAATTTAAGCCGAGAAGAGTGTTGTGGGTTAGCGCAGCCGGTCAGGCCGTGATTGTATGCGGAATTTTAGGGGTCATCTGGCTGGGCAAAGATACCCCTTTGGCCGTAACGCCTGTAATGCAATTGGTTTTTCTTATGTCGATGATTGGCATTGTGACGGCGTTTTACTGGCCTGTGCTGATGGGATGGATTTCGACAGGACACGAAGGGGCGGAACTCACAAAACGGCTGGGATTTTACAATGTGACATGGGGCTCGGCAAATATGCTCCTGCCGATTGTCGGCGGGTACCTGATGGAAATAAATTATATCCTTCCTGTAACCGCGGCAGTTATCGTTACGATATTATGTATAATGGCCGTTTCCACTACTACCTGCATCAGCGAAATTCCAATAAAGAAATCAGAGGATTTACCGGTTTTTATAAACGATATAAATCAAAATGAGAAAAGTCAATTTCTCTGGATATCGCGAGTAGCGATGTTCGCCAATTTTATATGTGCAGGCATATTCAGAAGCCAGCTCGGCATATATTATAAATTTGAACTCGGATTTACCGAATCAGTTTACGGCTGGGCAATATCGCTGATGTGCCTTTTTAACGTTGTTGTTTTTTATATGATGGGCAGAAGTTACTGGTGGCATTATAAAAAGGGAATGTTTGTCGCATCGCAGTTTTTAATAGTGATTTGTATGATGACGATTATTTTTTCACACAATATTGTCGTACAGCTTCTGGCGGCGGGTATGACCGGAATCACTTACGGCATAACTTACAGCTCTCACCAATATTACGGCGTTTCAGGCGGCAAAAATCGTGCAGGCAGAATGGCGATTCATGAGATAATTCTCGGCACCGGCTTTGCCGCAGGTTCGCTGCTGGGCGGAATGATTAGCGACAGTTTCGGCAGGCATTTTCCTTACTGGTTCGGCTGCGGGATTATGGCTGCGTTTGGAATTTTTCAGGTGATTCTGTGGTTTTCTATTGGAATTCTTCAAAAGCAGAAACGTCTTTCCTGACGTCGCCGACATAAAATCTGCCGTCGTTATATATAAAATTCAAAATCGTATCAAGCTGACTGACGGTAAAAGTCCTGTCGTTTGACACCACGGCCAAACCTATAATGGCCATTTGCCTGTTGTCGAGCCTGTCAATCTCAGCGGCTGAAACATTAAACCGGCTTTTCAGTCTTTCGATAAGACTTTTTACAATTCTTCTTTTGTCCTTCAGGGTCATTACTCCCTGAAGATGTATGCAAATTCTCGCGGTGCCGGTGAACATTTATCCTCTCGGATGGAATTTTTTGTGGATGCTCCGCAACCTTTCCTGGTCAACGTGCGTATAAATCTGCGTTGTGGCTATATCGACATGGCCGAGCATCTCCTGAACGCTTCGCAAATCAGCTCCGCCGCTCAGCAGGTGGGTGGCGAAACAATGACGTAAAGTATGCGTCGTCATCTGTCTCGACAGGCCCGCCCGGCAGGCATATTTTTTTACAATCCGCCAGATTTCAATCCTGCTTAAGGCTTTGCCTGTTCGCGATAGAAAAAGAAAATCGCCGCTGACAGGCTTTATTAGTTTAGGTCTTAATTGCTCAAGATATTGCTCAATCGCGGCTGTCGCGGCTTTATTAAGAGGAACGACTCTTTCTTTATGGCCTTTGCCAAGGCATCTTATATAGCCGATTTTTAAATTAGCATCACTGACCTTAAGCCCGGCCACTTCGCTGGCTCTTGTGCCGGTAGCGTAAAGCACTTCGAGCAGGGCACGGTCCCGGTGATAATAAGGCTCTTTTTCATCGGGACAGTCCATCAGTTTTGTAACCTGGTTTTTACTGCAGATGACAGGAAGTTTCTGCCATAGTTTTGGGCTTTCAAGAAAAATTGTTAAATCGTCTTTGACGTGTCCCATCATTTTGCAAAAACGCATAAACATTTTTATCGCGACTACCGAACGGTTTATCGATGCCTCTGCTTTGCTCTGCCGGCCAAGAGTTTTTGCGTAATCGTAAAATATAGTGGTGGTAATTTTGTCAGGCTGTTCGACACCTTTTGAGAGGCAAAAAGCGGTAAAATCTTTCAAATCCCGCCCGTAGCCGAGGATGGTGTTATCGCTCAGGCCCGCTTCGACGGTCAGGTAATTCAGAAAAGCCAGAACTACCTTGCCGAGCAATTCTGTTTCCAGTTTAGCGTTCAAATTTTGTACCTGTGTCGACATTTTGCCTCAATAGCCCGATAAAAAACGGCTTTTTCGCTTAATTTCAAGATATCGTTTCATTGCCTTTAGTTTTTTCGTCAAAAATATATCTTTTACCTTAATAATTTTGGGGCGACCGAGAAATGAATATATCAAACAACTGCATCACTTTGGCGGATAATAATCAGGAATTTTTCCTTTTTCATTTGCGCGGGAAGCCTGTTCTAAAATAGCCTGGCCCTCATTACTATCGGCTAAAAACCATGAGTCATCCTCAAGTCTGCGAACAAATCTATTATTATTTAACTGTCGAATCATTTCTTTGGTTACATTGTCTTTTGAATTTTTTAAAAGTGAGATTATTTCTTTGCCTTGCGGCGTGTATTTTTCTAAAAAGCCGATAAAAAGCTCAGAATCATTCGGGTCGCTGAAGTAGGTGAATACGTATGCCTTGACGCCTGCCGGCTCGCCGTCAGGAAGTTTGCCGGAAGGTGCATCGATAGGCGGAATCCTGTCGTCATTTCTTATAAAAAGTTCATTCGTATTCAGGTCGTAGAACCATGCTTTATGAGATTGCATAATCGGCGGACTGGAAGGTATTAACAGTGTTATCACAATCAGTAAAAAGATAACAGCAGAGACAATACTTATGCCAATGATTATCTTCGGATTATTATTAATCCATTTTCTGATGCCCAGTTTTTCGAGGCGTTCTTCAATATCATACCAGATGTATTTCCAGTTTGGCATATTGTCGCTCCTTAATAGCCTTCGTTAAAACCCTTTTTACCTTTTAATAGTTCAATCATATATTCTAAATCAGGATTATCAGCCGATGCGTCTATCTCGTTCTGTCGGGTTGTTTCGTCATCAGCTAATTTAACAGTTCGCTGGTCTTTATATCTCCAGTAGCTGCAATGACCATCGGCAAAAGAAAGATTGCTTCCGCTGTTATGTCTTGCCGTAATAATATTACATGGTACGCCGTCGCCGTTTCTGTAGAATTTCCACTGGAGACCTGTTGGGCTCTCCGTCAAAGGCCAAAAAAGGCCACACAGCCAATAATCGTCTCTGGCACCTCGAAGTCCGCCGTCTGCATCAGTAAACACCATTTTTTCTGATGGCCTTGTAATTCCAGAAAGATTTGAAAAAGTGCTGATAATATTTACGTCATCCATCCATCGTTTATATGGGTAGCCCATAGTTGCGGGTATCGCATAATCCCGCAAACGTCCCGGACGGCGGTTTGCTGTTGGATAGTTCCAGGAACTTTGGCATTCATAAAGTTTTACAGACTGCGTATAATGCCACAGAACTCCGTCTTTAATAGCTGTCTCTGTGCCGCCTATCCAATTATCGGGCAAAGCCGGACCATCAACAACCCAGCATGAAGCTGTCAGGCATCCTGTATCGGGCGAACAAAGCCTGTCGCGATTGTCCATAGCGTACAAATTCCACGCAAGTGTCAGTTGTCTAAGATTTGAAGCGCAAACAACGCGTCTGCCTGACTCTCTTGTCCGGGTAAGGGAAGGCATCAGTATCGACATCAGCATTGAGATGATGGACATAACCACAAGCAGTTCAACTAATGTAAACCCGGTTGTGCCGGCGATTCTAAAATCCTCTTTTTGCGACATAAATTATCCCATGATTTTTATGCTCATTTGTTAGACCTCACTGCCATCCGATCAAACCACGGTGCCCAGGCAGGGGCGAATATGCTATACTATTCGTCTTATGGCGGAAATAAAGTTTAAAATTATATCCTGCCGTAATTTTTACACGACTTAATTTGTCATACTTACCACGACTCGCCCGGGACAAGCCTGTGGTTTATGTTAAAAATTCATCTTGAGAGTCTGCAATTTACAGTTTATAATCTTCTAACTTATATATTTAAAGGGATTGACAATGGTAAAGCAAGTTATTATCTGGACGCTATTTACGGTAATTTGTTTATTTTGCGGCTGTACCGAAAAACAGACGATAGCACCTGAGCCCAAATGTTTGTCCGGCATCAATACGGATTCGGCTATGAAGGCGGCCGAGCGTGTTCTCATCGGTATGAATTTTGTTATAGATAAGGCCGATGCCAACCTCGCTGTAATGACGACAAAACCGCTGACAGGTGGACAATTTTTCGAGCTTTGGCGCAGGGACAATGTCGGTGGCTACAACAATGCTGTATCCAATCTTCACAGCATTCAGCGGACTGTTGAGCTTGATTTTAATGGCAAGCAGGCACAGGTCTGTATCGGCTGTACTGTTAAAGTTGAAAGACTTTCAATCCCCGAAAAGGAAATCGACAGCACCGCAAGGGCATACAGTATGTTCTCAAGAAGCAGCGGAACAAGGCAAAGCCTGTCTCTTAATGCCAAACAGGAAAAAAATATGGACTGGGTTGATATCGGCAGAGATAACCGGCTCGAAGCTGTCATCCTGAATAAAATTGATAAGGAAATTTCAAAAGCTGCAACGAAAGGTAAAAAGTAATGAACGTTCTGGTTTGCGGAGGAGCAGGATATATCGGCAGTAATATGACGGCTACGCTCGCGTTACAGGGGCATAAGCCGATTGTCTTTGATAATCTAAGCAAGGGACACAGGGATGCTGTAAAAGGGCAGGAACTGATTGAAGGCGACCTGGCCGATTTTGACCTTCTCGTAAAAGTTCTTAAAGAGAAAAAAATCGAAGCGGTGATGCACTTTGCCGCGTTTATCGAAGTCGGCGAATCGTGCGAAAAGCCGCTCGAATATTATCGAAATAATTTCAGCAACACGCGCGCGCTTTTGGCTGCAATGGAGAATGCCGGCGTACAGAAATTTGTATTCAGCAGCACAGCAGCGACTTATGGAATGCCGAAAACCGTTCCAATCACCGAAGACCTGCCGAAAGAGCCTATCAATCCTTACGGCGAAAGCAAATGGGCGGTCGAACGGATGTGCCATTTCCAGAGCCTGACGGGAAGATTGAATTACGCGGCGCTGAGATATTTCAACGCCTGCGGCGCAGGCGGAAACGGCACTATCGGCGAAGACCATAAACCGGAGTCTCATCTTATCCCGCTGATAATTGCCGCGGCGATGGGCAAAAGAGCGGATATAAAAGTTTTCGGCACGGATTATCCTACGCCGGACGGAACCTGCGTAAGAGATTATATCCATATCGAGGATTTATGTTCGGCTCATCTTCTCGCACTTGAAAAGCTCGATAAAAATTCCGAGCTGGTTTACAATCTCGGCAACGGCAAAGGATATTCCGTCAGAGAGGTCATCGAGACGGTTAAAAAAGTTACCGGTAAAGATTTCAAAGTTACGGAAGTCGCACGCAGGGCCGGCGACCCGCCTGTTTTGACTGCTAACGCCGCAAAAGCCGTAAAAGAGCTTGGCTGGAAGTTAAAATATCCGCAGCTTGAAAAAATAGTCGAAACTGCATGGTTATGGCACAGTAAAAATCCGGAAGGTTATAAAAAATAACAAATATGACTGACTACATAGGTATAGATTTCGGCGGCACAAACGTCAAGATGGGATGCTTTTCCAATGATATGAAAATGTTATGGAAAATATCCATACCGACCGATGCCGATATGGGACCGGATGTCGTGATTGACAGAATGGTTGCGGCAATAAAAGAAACAGCAGGCAAAAAAAATACTCCTTTGGAAGCAATCAAGGCTATCGGTATCGGCGCTCCCGGCCCTGCAAAATATACACAGGGTATTATTATCCGCTGCGCTAACCTGCCTAAATTTACGAATGTGCCGATAAGCAAAATGTTAAGCGATAAGCTCGGCAAACCGGTTATTTTTGATAATGACGCCAATGTCGCCTGCCTGGGCGAATTCGTCGCAGGTGCCGGGAAAAACATAAAAAATATGGTTTTCTTCACTCTCGGAACTGGTATAGGCAGCGGAATTATATCCGACGGCAAACTGCTCCACGGCAGCGGAGACAATGCCGCAGAGTTGGGGCATACTATAGTTAATATTAATGGCAGACAATGTAACTGCGGCCAAAAAGGCTGCGCGGAGGCTTACGCGTCCGCTTCGCATACAGCTTTAAGAGCATCTGAGGCAATAAAGGCGGGCGAAGAATCAAGTCTTAAAGATGTACTGAAAAAAACCGGCAAAATCACATGCAAGGATGTCTTTGAATATTCCGCCAAAGGCGATAAACTCGCTAAACGAATAACCGAAGAAACTGCTGAAGTTTTAGGCGTGCTTTGTGTCAATGCCCTGCACTGCAGCGAGCCGGAGAGAATCGTTTTTGCCGGTGGGATGATTGCGGCAGGGGAGCCGCTGCTGGAGAGGATTAAATTTTATTTTAATAAACACATCTGGAAAATCAAAAAAGAGGATACAGTTGAAATTTGCTTTGCGACGATTGGCGAAGACGCCGGCATTATCGGTGCCGCAGCTTTGGCAAAAGATTTATGATTCCATAATTGCTTTTTGGAGCAGGTCGTTTAAGCCCAGCTTTTTTGCCCAATTCTTTAAGTAATCGAAATCGAGGGAATTTTTCTGAATGGATAAAACGCCTAAAACATCTGTCCACTGACGTTCAGAATTACAGCCCGATTGCCTATACCAGTCCAACTTGAGCAGGATTATATCCTCTGGCGATACAAACGATACTTCCTTGGCGATATTGCCTAATTTCAATTTTCTGCTGCGAGAAAACATCTGCCTGTAAAATTCCTTCTCCGGCCGAACAAAAATATCTATTTTAAAGGCAGTTGCCAAATGTATGATATTAAAGCTGATCTTGCTCTGCAAGGCCTGATTCATTGCTTCCTTACTGACATAAAAATCATTTTTCAGTGCCTCAATAAATTTGTCGCAAATCGGTCCAAAAGGCTCAACTGTAATATCGGCATCCTGTGTGAACCTCGCAGTGCCGTAAGTCGAGCTTGCCATAGAGCCGCCGATAACATAAGCAATGTTCATATTGTCAAGAACATTGAGTAATTTCTCCAGAACAGCGATATCCTGCGGATTATTCATTTTTGCCGCCATAGACTTTATTGTATAATTCCTCGCCCAAGTGGCGTTTTGCCCAGATATGCCAGACCTGCTTCTCATCTGCATTGGGGTACTGCATTCTAATGCCTGTCATTGAGAGGATTTGTCCTGTGCGAATTGCATCGAAAATTAATTCGATTTTTTCCGCAGAGCTCATTTTGCGGTACAACTCGTATTGAATTTCGAGAACCTCTCTCGATGTATCAGTTTGTATTTTATGCGGTTCGGCCATAAAGCCGGTGGTGGGATTCGAACCCAAAACCTCGGCTTTACGAAAGCCGCGCTCTACCGTTGAGCTACACCGGCACAAATCAAGCATCTCGTTATTCGTGAAGCGTGAAGCGAAATACGAGATACGATGAATAATAACTAATCGGTCAATTATTGTAAAGCAAAGACTCCGAAACCGGCTTTGCCGGTAAAATAATATAATGTTCTTGAAAATTTTATGGAATTGTGCTATAAAATTTGGTACAATAAATGAACCAATTTTTAAATTTTATAATTACTTACAAACAAAGGACTTGCGATAGATTATGCTGTTTTGCGGCAAAGGAAATCCACAAATAAACTTGAGTGCCGACGACCTGAAAGCCGGTCTGTTTTCAGCACTTAAAAAGCTCGGCAGCCGTAAAAAAGTTCTCGTTATCGGCCCCGACATTACACGAATGTATTCGCGGGCGGGCGAGCTTACCTATATGTCGTACCAGTATTACGGCGACAGGCTGACCGATATTCTGCCTGCACTGGGAACGCACGTTCCGATGACCGAAGAAGAAATAAAAAAAATGTACGGCCAGACGCCGGTAAGTCTTTTCAGGAATCATAACTGGCGGACGGACATTGTTACGCTCGGGCAGGTGCCCGGCGATTTCGTAAAAAAAGTAACCGACGGCAAACTGGATTATGACTGGCCCGCGCAAGTGAACAGGCTGCTTGTCGAAGGCGGCTTTGATTTGATTCTGTCAATCGGCCAGGTTGTGCCGCACGAGGTCGCGGGTATGGCCAACTACAACAAAAATATTTTCGTCGGAACAGGCGGGCAGGAAGGCATAAACAGAAGTCATTTCATCGGCGCCGTCTGCAATATGGAAAAAATTATGGGCAGGGCGGATAATCCTGTTCGCAAGGTTTTGAATTATGCATCGGAGCATTTCGCCAAACACCTGCCGATAGTTTATGTTCAGACAGTACTTGCACCGGATGAAAACAGAAAGATGCAGACAAGGGGACTTTTCATCGGTGACGATATCGAGTGTTTCAACAAGGCCTGCGAGCTTTGTCTGAAGGTTAATTTTACCATGCTCGATGAGCCTATAAAGAAAGCGGTTGTATATCTCGACCCGCACGAATATAAAAGCACCTGGCTTGGAAACAAAAGCATTTATCGAACGAGAATGGCAATGGCTGATAATGGCCGCCTGATTGTTTTGGCGCCGGGAGTCGCGGAATTCGGCGAAGACAGGCAGATAGATACGCTTATCAGAAAATACGGCTATGTCGGCACGGAAAAAGTGCTTAAATTTGTCAAGGAAAATGATGATTTAAAAGCGAATCTAAGCGCAGCCGCTCATCTTATTCACGGTTCGAGCGAAGGCAGATTCAAAATAACTTATTGCCCGGGAAAATTAACGAGGAAGGAAATCGAATCGGTTAATTTCGAATACGGCGACCTTTCCGAAATGAGGGACCTTTATAATCCCGACAATCTTCAAAATGGTATAAATACTATGCCGGATGGAGAAGAAATATTTTTCATTTCCAATCCGGGTCTGGGCCTTTGGGCGTATAAAAACAGATTTAGTCGATAAATAAGGAGCAAAAAAATGCCAAAAACAGAAACGCATAAATATGCTTTACTCGTTCCGACCAGTATGGGTATTCGGTTAACTCCTGTTAATTCTCAGCCTTTTCATTGCAGCGATACCTTTAAAATGCAGGCAACCAGCGCAGAAAGTAATGTAGCGTCTGTTTCTTCGTATCTTGGTATGCCGGTCAAAATTTTGACGGCATTTGTTAAAGGCAGTCCTGTTTCGCATTTTATAAAGGACAATCTAAATAGTCGTCGAATGGATTTTGAAGGCCGTGAATTTGGGCAGGGCGGCCCGTGGGGTTATCGCCATCAAATTAATATGGCTGACAGCGGCTGGGGTACACGCGGGCCGAGAGTTCATAATGACCGGGCTGGTGAAGTTGGAAGAGAACTTAGCGCCGAAGATTTTGATTTTGAGAGAATTTTTGCAAAGGAAGGTGCAAAGATTGTACATCTTTCCGGTTTAATTGCCGCGTTGTCGCCGAAGACGAGTAAATTTTGTCTTGATATTGCGAGAATTGCCAAGAAAAATGGTTCGTTAATATCATTTGACCTCAATCATAGAGCAAGTTTCTGGAAGGATAGAGAAAAAGAGCTTTCAGAAATATTTGCTGAAATTGCATCCCTCAGCGATATACTGATTGGTAATGAAGAAGATTTTCAGTTATGTCTCGGCGTAGAAGGTCCCCAGACCGGCGGCAAAGGGCTTGAAGATAAAATAGACGGCTTTAAAGAGATGATTAGCAGGGTGCAAAAGGCTTATCCGAATGCTACTTATTTTGGAACAACGCTTCGTGAGGTTATCTCGGCCAATAGTCATATGTGGGGTGCACTGGTGACAGACAAAAAGAATTGGGAAATTATTAAGCCGCGTCAGATAGGTGTTCTTGACCGTATTGGCGGCGGTGATGGTTTTGTCGGCGGTTTGCTTTACGGCATACTCAGGGGCTGGGATGTGACAAAATGTGCCAGGTTCGGCTGGGCAACAGGAGCTCTTGCAGCTACGATGCTTACCGACTATGCCCAGCCTGCTGACGAAGAACAGGTGTGGAGTATATGGGAAGGTAACGCAAGAGTTAAGCGATAATACCTTTGAGATTAGAAATTGTGAGTTTTACAAAAATCTTTTTTTATTAAAATACGGAGAACAAAAAAATGTCGAAAGCGGATATTGGTTTAATTGGTCTTGCGGTAATGGGTGAAAATCTTATCCTTAATATGGAAAGCAAAGGTTTTACCGTTGCATGTTTTAATCGTACTGTTTCGAAGGTCGATAACTTTATGAACGACAGAGCGAAGGGCAAAAACATAATCGGCTGTCATTCAATCGAGGAGCTTTGCGCAAATCTTAAAACGCCGCGAAAAGTTATGCTGATGGTCAAAGCAGGCCAGGCGGTGGATGATTTTATCGAACTGGTACTGCCGCACCTTGAAAACGGAGACATCATTATAGACGGCGGAAACAGCCATTTCCCCGATACCACACGCAGAACAAAATATGTCGAGAGCAAAGGCAAACTTTACATTGGCACCGGCGTTTCCGGCGGCGAAGAAGGCGCTTTGACGGGGCCATCGATTATGCCCGGCGGTTCGCCTGCTGCGTGGCCGGCGGTGAAACCGATCTTCCAGAAAATTTCAGCTCACACTGAAACCGGCGAACCATGCTGCGACTGGGTCGGCGAAAACGGCGCAGGCCATTTCGTGAAAATGGTTCACAACGGCATCGAATACGGCGATATGCAGATGATTTGCGAAACATACCAGATGATGAAGCAGGGTCTTGGTATGAGCAACGATGAAATGCACAACGTTCTTGCCGAGTGGAACAAGGGCGAGCTTGATTCATACTTAATAGAAATTACCCGCGACATTCTCGGCTATAAAGACGAGCAGGGCAAAGAAGTTGTTGACCTGATTCTCGATAGGGCAGGCCAAAAAGGAACCGGCAAATGGACGGCGATTGCCGCTCTCGATGCCGGCCAGCCGTTGACGCTTATAGGCGAAGCGGTTTTCGCAAGGTGCCTCTCGGCGATGAAAGATGAACGCGTTGAAGCGTCAAAAATACTCGCAGGCCCAAATAAGCCGTTCAAAGGCGACAAGGCGAAAATGATTGACGATTTACGCAAAGCTCTCTACGCGGCGAAAATCGTAAGTTACGCGCAGGGTTATCAGCTTATGCGTGCGGTCGCCAAAGAATCCGGCTGGAATCTCAACTACGGCGGTATCGCTCTTATGTGGCGTGGCGGCTGTATTATTCGTTCGGCATTTCTGGGCAAGATTAAGGCCGCGTTCAAGAAAAATCCGGCTCTTGTCAATCTGCTGCTCGACCCGTTCTTCAAGAGCGCAGTAAAGAAATCGCAGGGTTCATGGAGAAGAGTCATACGAGCCGCTGTTGACCTTGGCATTCCAATGCCTGCTGTAGGTGCGGCACTGTCTTATTATGACGGTTATAGGGCTGAAAGACTGCCGGCAAATCTCCTGCAGGCTCAGCGCGATTATTTCGGCGCTCATACTTATGAGCGAGTCGATAAACCACGCGGTCAGGTATTCCATACGAATTGGACCGGCCGCGGCGGCACTACCAGCGCTTCGACTTATATTGCGTAAAACGTCATTTCGAGCGAAGTCGTTGGAGCGGAGCAGAAACCCTCGCAGAGGGAAAAATCTAAAAAATAAAAACCCGCATTCGGCAATTCCGGATGCGGGCTTTTTTATTGTTTTGTCATTGCAAGCAGCTCGTCCTCCGTAGCCCCTGCCCTGCATAGCATATAGTGCGGCGTAGGGTTAGCGAAGGAGGAAGCGAAGCAATCTCGTTTAGTGTTTGAAATGTCTTTTTCCTGTAAAGACCATAGCGATGCCGTATTTATCCGCCGCTGCGATAACTTCGTCATCTTTCTTTGACCCGCCGGGCTGGATTATACAGGCAACTCCGTGCTTTGCGGCCTGGTCGATATTATCAGGGAATGGGAAGAACGCATCGCTGCCCATCGCACAGCCTTTCGGGTCCTCGGCTGAATTTTTGAAAGCGATAAAGCCGGACTCGACACGGTTCATCTGTCCTGCGCCGACGCCGATAAGTCTTCTGTCTTTTACGAGCGTAATTGTATTGCTCTTTACGTGCTTTGCGCAAATCCATGCGATTCGCAAATCTTCAAGCTGTTCCTTGTTCGGTTTTACCTTTGTCGGATAGGTCAGCAGGGCGGGTTCCCAGCCGATAAGGTCTCTGTCCTGCAGCAGCATACCGCCGACGATGCAGCGGACATCGAATTCGCCGCAGTTGATTTTTGCCCTGTCGATTGCCGATGTTGACATAAGCCTCACGCGTTTGCCCCATGGCTTGAGAGTCCTGATTGTTTCAAGTGCGTCGTCGTCGAATCCCGGCGCGATTATAACTTCGGCGAAGAATCCGGCAGCACCTTTTGCTTTGCCGAACCGTGAATAAGATTCCATTACCGTCGTGGCAAGGTTCTTATCGACCTTTCTGTTCAGAGCGATAATTCCACCGAATGCGCTTGTAACATCTGTTTCGTAAGCTTTTTGATATGCCTTGTGAATATCGTCATCGATTGCGCAGCCGCAGGGATTAAGATGTTTTACAACAATCGCCGCCGGCTCGGCGAATTCCTTTACAAGCTCGAATGCCGCATTAACATCGAGCAGATTATTGAAGCTTATCTGCGTTTCGTCTTCCATAATTTTCGCAGATGACACATTTACCTCTTCGTTTGCCGGAAGTTTATAAAACGCTCCGCTCTGATGAGGATTTTCGCCGTAACGCAGTTCCTTCACTTTTGACAGGGCGATGCTTATTCTTTCCGGATACCTTACGCCTGCCTGTTTATTGAGATATTTCGATATCGCGGCATCGTAACCTGCCGTCAGGCCGAACGCGATTCTTGCGAAATCGCTTCTCGTTTTTTCGCTTACGGAACCGCCGCTTGCCTTCATCTCCGCGATTACTTTTTCGTACTGGCAGGAGCTTGTAACTACCGTAACAAATTTATGATTTTTCGCAGCCGAACGAACCATGCTTGGGCCACCGATGTCTATATTTTCAATCGCGTCTTCGAATTTGCAGCCGGGTTTGGCGACAGTTTGTTCGAATGGATAAAGATTGATGCAGACCATATCAATCGGCTCGATGCCGTGCTTTTTCATCGCTGCCTGATGTTCGGTGTTATCGCGGATACTCAACAGCCCGCCGTGGATTTTCGGATGAAGTGTCTTTACTCTGCCGTCCATCATTTCAGGAAAGCCGGTCACCGAATCTATACTGACAACATTTACACCGGCGAGAGCAAGTGCCTTGGCTGTTCCGCCGGTACTGATGATTTTTACGCCCATTGCCGAAAGATTTTTTGCAAAATCGACAATACCTGCTTTATCCGATACGCTGATTAGTGCCGTCCTGACTTTCACATCCATTTGATTTTTCCTTCTCCTTAAGGTTATGGTTTTATTTTTTTATGGGCTTAATGCATGAAATGCTTTTGTCTTCCATGATATATATGCTCGAGTCGTATGTATTAACCGCAAAACTGGTTACGGAAGCGAAATTGATAGTATAAGTCTTTTTGGCCTGTTTATTGTCCATAACGGTACATATATTATTTTTGTCAAGGATATAAGCGGTATCGTTATCCTGTGCCAGTAAATCAAACCCGTCGGCTAAAAGCCATAATTGTTTTCCGCTGTTCGCGTCGATTGCGTAAAGACCTTTGCCCTGTGCGTATTGATAGACAACTGTTTCAGTCGCTCTTGCGGAAGTCAGAAGTGCGGAACCGGCATGGAATTCCCACATCTTCTCGCCGCTGCCGGCGCTAAGTTTATAAAGATTTGTGTCTTTGCCGCTTGCATAGAGCCAGTCGGAAATTCCGGTCAAAGGCGTCATAATCGCTCCAACCGCATCAAACTGCCATATACGTTTCGGTGTGGAAGTATCCATACATATTATATTACCGCCCTGGGTAGCGAAAAACACGGAGCGGTCGGTTGCGAGAACACTTGTAATAACTGATTTGTTGTCAGCGCTTGCCTTGAAATTTTCGTGTTCGCCATTAGGGTCCAGAACATGCAGCACTTTATCCATACCGGCCAGATAAAAATGTGATGCGTTCACTGCCGCCGGCGCAGATACTGAAAACGACATTTTTTTTCTGTAAAGCTCGGCGCCTTGCTGCAGGCCAATCGCGACAAGATTATTTGCAGCGACTATATAGACGGTATTGTTGTAAACCGTCGGCTCTGAAACAGGCAGGTTCTTTATTGCGACAGGAATACCGAAATGCAGTTGGCCCGTGTTCCTGTCCAGACAGAACAAATAATTGCTGTCGGTTAAAATGTATAAATAATCGCCGATGACGGTTATTTTCTGAATCTTCTCTTTCGGATTCAGCGAGACGGCATTTTGCCAGACAGTTGCGAGCTTTGCCTGGCCAAGCAGTTGTTCACTTATAGCCGCGCCGGAGTTTGATGGCAGAACTGTTAAAAAAACAAAAGTAAGCAGTACAGTTAAATAAAGATTTCTCAACGTCTTTCTCCATGAAAATTAGACAGCACCGGGACAATTATTCTACGGAATTAACATATTCACAAAGGTCTACGCCAAATCGCTTTTCAAACAGTTTCATCTGTTCGATTCTTTCTATGTCGTCGTTAATGCGGTTTGCCAGTTTAAATATGTAAGGCTTGCCTTCCAGGCGGTTCTTCAAATCCTGATACATCGGTTCCCATTTACCGCCGTAAAGCTGACTTTTAAGAACTATCAGCATTTTATGTTCGGTCGAAAGACCCTTGACGAAATCCGCCACTGCGTTTTTACGTTTTTTCTCGTCAATTTTACCGGTTTTTTCGGTAATTTTAGCCATAGCATTCTGCGTTTTCCGTTTATCGGTTGCGATGCTCGTTTCGTATATCGTCTTACGGTTGCGTCTGGTTTCCGACGCTATTACGATAAACGTAACCGATACGAGCGTCGTAACCGAAACCGTTTCACGTAAAATTCTACATTCTCGCCTGGTCAAGAATCAGGTCTTTAACCCTTCTGCTCGGCAGGTTCAACGCTCCAAATGCCGTAGCAGCGGACGACCGCAGCTCCTGGTTAATTTCCCGTGATTCCACGATTTTATAAATCTGGTCTATCTGGCTGTCGAGCAGCAGGTTGGCGTTCACTTTTGCTGATATCGTCAGAGAATCAAAGCTCGAAATTCTTATCTCAATCGAATGTTCCTCTTTCAGTGCCGAATCAGCGATAGCCCTTTGTGCGTCTGGACTCGATATATATGCCAGTATCTGACAGGAAACGATTTTTATTTCATCTCGTGTATCTTCTGTCGCCTTTACGAGTGCATCCAGTGCGCCGGCCAGGTTGATCACAGTATTTCGTGTCTCAGCCAGTTTCAGCATTGCCTGGGCTGACCGAATCGCATAGTTATCAGCCGTTTCTTTCGGCCAGTTCGCGTCAGCCTGTGAGGTAATCGCTCCGACCAGACCATTAACGACCAGTTCGCTTTCAGCGAATTTCTCGGCCGGTTCCGCCATTGCCAGTGCTATCGCGGCACTGTACCTGACGGATCTGTCGTTGAAAGATAAGGCTTCGATGAGCGGCTGTGAAGTTTTCAGTCTGAACATAAGCGATTTCTCGCCGGCATTCTTGGCCAAAGCTTCGACTGTGCCAAGGGCTATAACACTGTCGTTGTCCTTTACCGCCCGCTCAAGAGCTTCGTGAAGATATTCCGGCCCTGCGGTTGTCGCATAAGTCATCGCATCGGCATGACCCTGGCCGAAATATTCAGGATATTCGATGCTCTTGCCATCCATCCGGAAAAATGATGCCAGCCATAACGAGATGGCTTTTCCAAAATCCTTATCGGCTCGCAATGACCATTCGCAGAGGCGCATTGTCATAAGCTCATGAAAACATATCTTTTTTACTGCCTGACGTGTCAATCTGGCGTTCTGTTTGTCCCAGAACCATATATTTACACTGTTTCCTTCGTCAACAGGTGCAAGGGACTGGGCCTTGTAATAGTAATTTTCCGCTATTGCAAAGAACAGCTCTGCCGCGCTTTTACCGGCACTGGCAGAATCGATTTGATTTATAGACTCAACCGCGAGATTTCTAAGCTGTTCAGAATTATCGTTTTCGGCAATATACTTAAGATATCCGAGCGCCTCAGGATATCCGATTTTACCGAGAGCCTTTATAACTTCTCCTTTTACTACCACGCTGTCCATCGCCAGTGATGCCGTCAGAGGTCTTACAGCGGCCCTTCCCATTTCGGGCAGGGCAGTGGTAATATTGACAAATTCCTCTTTCCTCTGTTCGTCCGCCATCGCGTCGAGCATATATGGTATTGCGTATTCGCCGGCGTTGCGGAGTCTTTCTATAGCGGTGTATTTGCCGCGAACGGTACCGCTTAGCCTTTTGATTTCCTCTGTTATGATTTCAGGGTCGGTGCGGCGAATCATTCGGCCGCTTTCGATAATATCGAGAATCTTCGCCGCAAGGGGGGCAAGTTCGGGATTGTCTGCCTGAACACGCACAAGAATTGCATAGCCTCGCGGATTATCTTCGCTTAACTGGAGCAGTTTTAGCGGGTCGGGATTGTTACTGTCAATAATCTTCTGTGCAAAACCCGCTGCAAGGTCGAATCGGCCTATTACCGTATAATGTAAAAAATCATTCCAATCATCTTCGAGCGATTGACCCTTCACAATAAGCGGATTAAGTAAAATACATAGTCCAAAAAACACCAAAAAACTTTTACTCATCTGTAAATCTCCAAACCTATGCTGCACCTGCTCATAAGGCGCCAAAAACAAACAGACAATAAAGACCATTAAAGAACCATTTCTAATATAACCGATTATAAATTATAAGACTTAACTGTCAATAAAAAAGCCTCTTATACGGTAGTCATTTGGCTTTTTTTGTTGCACTATCTTGTCTTGTTTATTAGGATTAACGAGAATTTAACTTTGTGAGGAGTGACAAAGTTTGGGACTACTTGCTGTGACAGGATTGTTGTTTAGCCCGATCAAGGTGATATTCCTTGTTTTCTGGTTCTATTTATGTATGTATTTGATTCAGCGCCTCGAGTTTAGCCCACTCATCAGCAACCGTTTGAAAGTATGGACAAACGTATTAATGCTGGTTGCAGCACCGGTTGTACTGCTCTTGGCCTTTGCCTGGGCTGTCTTTAAGAAAGTAGAGCAAACCGGGGCCACGATTTCTGAAGCGGCAGTTGCTACTTTTGGCCACGCCATACAGGCCATTAAGCGTACAAAAATTGCAGGTGCAAGGGGCAGTTCTTCAATCATACTTCTCGACCCTTCCGGCAAGAGTATTAATGAGGTTTACGGCAGCAAATCTGATGATAAAAATAATGATGCAAAACAGATAGTTGCCGTTGCCGAACGCCTGATAGGCGATGCTGTGAATATGCTGGCCAGTGATATACTTATCAACCCGGCCGAAAATCTTGAATATGACATAAGATTCAGAATTGACGGCGTATTGAGTCCTTATAAGAAAATTGATTCCAGTGTCTGCGGTGCCGTGGTCAACAGCATAAAAGCGATTTCGGGAATGGACATATCGGAAAAACGCCGGCCGCAGGACGGCGCTTTTGTCGCCAAGGTGCCTGACGGTACGGTATCATTTCGTGTCGCAAGCGCAGGCATATTGCACGGCGAAAAACTTTCTATAAGGGTATTGAACCAGAAGCTCGCGCCTCAGACTCTGCCTGAAATCGGAATGGATGAACATACCTGTCAGATTGTAAGGAATGTTTTAGCCAAAGAGTCCGGAATGATACTTATTTGCGGTCCGACAGGCAGCGGCAAAAGCACTACGCTTTACGCGATGCTACGGGAGATAGATTTTTACACGAGAAATGTGATTACGATTGAGGACCCGGTCGAATATGTACTGGCAGGTGCAGGCCAGATTGAAGTAAACCCAAAAGCGGATATTACCTTCGCAAAAGCGCTTCGAAGCATATTAAGACAGGACCCGGATGTGATTTGCATCGGTGAAATTCGTGATGAGGAAACGGCGTCGATTGCCTTGAAGGCGTCTCAGACAGGCCATATGGTTTTGGCTACTTTGCACAGCAGCAGCAATAATGCTTCACTGGTACGTCTTCTTGACCTCGGTATCAGTCCTTTGCTGATGGCATCAGGTCTTGACCTTGTAATTTCGCAGAGGCTTGTCAGGAAACTTTGTAATAACTGCAAAACAACCGCCAGGCTGAGTGACACACAAATAAAAACTTTGCAGCAGAGAGGTATCGATCCTTCCACAATATACGACCCGGTCGGCTGCGGCAAATGCAGCAATACCGGCTTTAAGGGAAGAATCGGAGTTTTTGACGTTATGGTTATTAATAACGAAATCAAAAATAAGATTTCGATGGGCCAGATTACCGTTGCAAGCAGTATGAAAGATGACGAGCATATGAAATCCAACCTGCAGAAACAGGCGATGAAACACGCTATGAACGGTATTGTATCTATCGATGAGGCTAAAAAAGTGACGTCTAATTAAGGCTGAATATGACAGGAATAATTTCATTAATAGTTGCGGCTTTGTTCGGGCTTTGGGGATATAAAAAACGGCTTTTCCCTGCCTGGTCATTTGCGTTTAACGTTATTATTGCTGTTTATCTCGGCGTTATGCTGACCCCGAATATCCTTGAATCGGCGGGGGGGCTGCTTGATTAGCTCGGCTCGTACGCCAACGTTACGGCTATGGTTGTATTGGCGGTTCTTTACTTTGTTATTGCCCAGTCTTTAAGTACCATTTACCTGACGGGCACTTATTGCATATCATTTCACAAAATGGTCGATAACGGAGGCGGAGTAATTTTAGGCTTTGCCGGCGGATTGCTAATCGCCAATTTCGTCCTTTTTTCCATAGCGGCATCGCCTTTGAAGGAGATTTCTTCAATTTCAAAATGCCTGCCGGCCGGTATGGAAAAATCATCCGGCAAACATGTTATCAATGCCTGCCGATTTGTTTCCGGTTGTTCATTACAATACGGCGATAAAAACATAGCGAAAGCTATTGAGATTATCAGCAGAACTGCATGTACAAATCAGCCACAGCCGAAAATAGTCGTACCGAAAATAGTTGCGCCGAAGCCTAAATTGCCTGATTCAAACCAGACATCGCCATCCATAAAGAAAACTATCATAAAAGATAATGATGCAATTTTTGAGTTGAAGAAATAAACATTAGGGCAGATTTAATCCTTTATCGATTTATAACCTGATTTTTCGCCCCCTATCGATAGTCCTATAATATATGTTATGTTTCATTCGCCTTTTTCTTAAAAAGGCTTCAGGTGCCATATAATAAGGTTATTTGGCTAAACGGGCCTTTGTGACGCTATATTGACCATATCGCCTATCAGGTTCCAGCAGGCATAGGCACGGTCGATAAGCCCCATGTTCTGGAGTGTTTCGTTTAATGCCGTGTAGGTTGATTCCGTATCGAACTCCTGGAGGTGTTCTTTTCGGCTCGTTTTCAAAGCGCTCATAAACGCGGCCCTGTTGCAATACAAAAGAGCTGTTTTGTAATGCAGGTCGATAAGCCGGCTGTTGGTTTTGTTTTCTGCGTTCAGATAGGTCAATGTCCTCGATTTGTCGCCGAGTTCTGTGCAGCAAAGAATCAGCCGTGTAAGGGCCCTGTAATTTGTTTCATTTCTCTGGACAACTTCAGTGAACTTTTCGGCAGCCTGTTTGTATTTCCTGTATTTCATTAAAATTGTGCCCAGGGCGTATCCGACCGAAAGATTCTCGGGATTTTCCGAATACTCTTTTTCAAAGGTCTCCAGTGCGATTCTGTCGGATTTTTGCTTGTCGAATTCCGTCCCGGTCGCGGCGCTCAATCTTAATCTCGCCGCTTCGGCGAATAATATACAGCTATTCTGCGCTATCGCGGCAGAGAGACTCAGTGTTGCGTATGCCGAGTCATCGTCTCCAAGTTTTTTTTGTGCCTGCGCCAGTCCGACATACGCGTCGACGATTTCGTCGTTTATGGCAGCGGCCCTGTTAAAAAGTTCGGCGGCCATGGACATATTCGAATTGATTACGTGCAAAGAACCGAGCTTTACATAAGCCGCCAGATAGTTTGGCTCCAGTCTTATGGCTTTTTCATAGTGAACAACCGCCTGCGCGAAATCTTCGGTTTGTTCGAAAATCTCGGCGAGCTGAACATTTAAATCCGCCGCCTCAGGCTGTTTTTCGAGAAGCTCGTTCAGATAATCTATCGCCTGATAGGGACCCTGCTCGTCTATAATTTCCTGGACTTTTTCTTCTTCCGCCGCGGAGCTGTTGAAATTATCGGGATGTATCAGAATTGCGTTATTGAACGCCTCTGTCGCGGATTCGTAATCGCCGGTTTGCATATACAAATGCCCCAGCAGCACGAGAGTTTCTATGTCATCGGGATATTCGCTTATTTGCCTTCGATACTCCTGAATCGCCCTTTCGACCTGTCCGTTTTTATAATATATGGCGGCAAGTCTCAATCTCGGGAACTCAAGATAATTTTTGAACTTCAGGCAGTCCTGATAAAACTCTATGGCTTCAGCTTCCTTATAAAGTCTTTCGTAACAGTGTCCGAGTGCGTACAGCGCGATTGTATTATTCGGCTGTTTGCAATAAATCGTTTGAAGGTTTTCTATCGCGCCTTTAAGGTCCGATTTCTCAAGGCAAAGCGCGGTCGCGGCCATTCTGCCGACGGCGCAGCCGGGTCTTTCGAGCAGATATTTTGCTGCTTTTTCCTCTGCCATATCGAAGCCGGCCACGGAAACCAAATCCAGAATATCGTTGATTTCATCGTAATCAGGATTTGACTTTATAACAGTATCGATCCAGTGCCAAAGTAACCCCGGAGTATTTACAGCAATCGCCCTGCCGAGAATTTCAAGTAGTTTTGACATAGTTTCCCGTCGTCATTTGTTTGTCGGCTGCGATGCTCGTCTCGTCAAACGTTTCACGTTTTTTGTAACCGATACGAGTCGCGTAACCGCAACCGTTCACCGTATTTTGTATCGACTGCCCCTGGGCCTGTCTTAATCGTTTTGCCCAGAATTATCCTGTTTTTGGCTTAAAATCGCCATTTTTTCGTTAGCTTTATGCCGGTTTTAGCGACTTTCCCGCATAATCATCCGAATAAACGAGACAGGTGGTCTGGTATGCTGAAAATTGGCCTTCTGCCCCCCTGCTGCTATTGTTAAAATCCGTAAGCTGATTGTCGACAAATTTTATTTGACATATTTTTTAGACTTGTATATTCTTATACATAACAGGGACTAAATCACAGCCGAAAAAAGGTACATCGCCAATTCAGCATGCTTATATGCCAAAAAAGAGTTGGCTATTATGCAATGATTAGAAACACCAAAGAGGATAGAGTTTATTCAACGTCTATTAGCCGACTTTTATGTATTTCTTTGCAAGGATGCTAAAGATGCCCAATAAGATAGAACAGTCAATCCGAAAAATCGGCAGAATTTGTTTTATTAACCCAAACTCTGTGGTGAAAACCATGGGATTTGGGTTTTTTGTTTTCGCGAGGTCCCCATGAAAAAACCAAGAGCAGCGCCAAAAAAGAAAAAGAATATACCTGCCAATCACAAAACAGCGTTTTTCCCTATAGTCGGTATCGGGGCGTCAGCCGGGGGTCTTGAAGCATATCAGGAATTACTCAGAAATTTGTCTGCCCGGCCGGGAATGGCAATTGTATTTATAATGCATTTAACCCCGGGCCATAAAAGCATGCTGACGGAACTGCTTGCCAGACAGACAAAAATGCCGGTAAGAGAAATCAGGAATGGTATGCGCATAGAAATCAACAATGTTTATGTAATACCGCCGAGCACTAATGTTTCCATCGCAGGCGGAAGACTGAAACTTAATAAGATACGCGATGCAGGCCTCAGACGTATGCCGATAGACTGGCTTTTCCGTTCTCTGGCCGAAGACCAGGGCAACAGGAGTATCGGAGTTATTCTTTCAGGGACAGCGACGGATGGGACGCTCGGAGCCGAGGCGATAAAGGCCGAAGGAGGTATTACTTTTGCCCAGGATGAAAAGAGCGCAAAATACAGCGGTATGCCGCAAAGCGTGATTGCCGCCGGCTGTGCGGATTTTGTGCTTTCGCCGAAAAAGATTGCACGTGAGCTGGAACGTATAGCAAAGCATCCGTTTATATCGTCTGCCGGACTTGTTAAACCGGAAAAATCAGTCGTAACGGAAGATAAAGGCCTTAAAAGTATTTTTGATATATTGCAGTTGGCCAAGGGGGTGGACTTTACTCATTATAAAACCAATACCATCAGCAGGCGTATATCGCGCCGAATGGTTTTGCTTAAATTGGAAAATCTCAGGGGCTACATAAAGTTCCTGCGTGAAAATAAGGACGAGGTGGAAAATCTTTATGAAGACTTATTGATAAAGGTTACCAGTTTCTTCCGTGACCAGAAAGTTTTTAATACATTAAGGAAACGCATAATACCGGCGATACTTAAAAACAAGACGAAAGGTCAGGAGATAAGAATATGGGTTCCGGGCTGTTCGAGCGGCGAGGAAGCTTATTCCATCGCTATGTGCTTTATTGAAGCGATGGGAAGCAAAAGGAGCCTGATTCCTGTGCGGATTTTTGCCACCGATGTAAGCGAAAGCAATATTGACAAGGCTCGCCGGGGCAGTTACGACAAAAGCATATTAAGAGATTTTACGCCTGAGCGGTTAAAAAGATTTTTCACCAAAACAGGCGGCTCTTACAAAATTTCCAAGATGCTGAGGGAGATGTGTGTTTTTTCAAAACAGAATGTGTTTAGCGACCCACCCTTCTCCAATTTAGACCTTATAAGCTGCCGTAACCTGCTTATATATATGCAGCCGGTTTTGCAGAAAAGAATATTTAATAATTTTCACTATGGTTTAAGGCCCGGCGGGTTTCTGGTCTTAGGAACCTCCGAATCCGCAGGCGGTTATTCGAATCTGTTTAAGACGCTGGATAGACAGCATAGAATTTTTGTAAAAAAATATCTGTCGGGAGGGTACAGGCTCGAATCGGGTCAGAAATATTATCCGCTGAAGCAATTGGAAATTAAGGAACCCCCGGCTATCCGAAAAGGCAAAGAATCGGATATGGCGCGCCTGGTGGAGCAGGTTGTGCTTGGCGAATACGCTCCATGCGGGGTGCTGATAGACGGCGATATGGAGGTTGTTCAGTTTCGCGGGCATACCGGCTGCTATCTCGAATCGGCGGCGGGCAAACCGAGTCTTAACATATTCAAATTGGCGCCGCGCGGACTGTTTCAGCCTTTGCGCACGGCGATATATAAAGCAAGGGGAACAAAACATACAGTAAAAATCGAAGCCGAGGATTTAAAGTACAATGGCCGGAAAATGAGGGTTAATATTACAGTCGTTCCTGTAAAATCAGGGCCGCTTAAAGAAGAGTTCTTTCTGGTGCTTTTTGACGAAATCCCCAGGGTTGCCGGGGGCGAGATTTTGCCAAAGGCACGCAGGAAATCCGCTAAAGACGAGAACTATGTCGAGAGCCTGCAGAAATAACTTGCGGAAACAAAAGAATATCTTCAGACGGTTATCGAAGAACAGGAAAATGTAAACGAAGAAGTGAAAACAGCCAATGAGGAAATACTGTCGAGTAATGAGGAACTGCTGAGCACCAACGAGGAACTGGAAACCGCCAAAGAGGAACTGCAGTCCACAAATGAAGAATTGATTACCACCAACGAGGAACTGCAGGACCGTAATAAGGAAGTTGTTTTGCTGAACAGCGACCTGATAAACTTACTTACCAGTATCAATATGCCGGTCATTATGATGGGGACGGACTTATGTGTGCGAAGAGTAACTCCACAGGCGGAAAAGGTGCTTAATGTAGTTTCTTCCGACGTCGGCAGACCGATAAGCAAAATTAAACTCAGCGTGGATATTCCTGATTTCGAGAAGATACTTTTGGATGTAATAGAGAACCTTCATCAGAAGACATTTGAAATTAAAGACAAAGAGGAAAACTGGTATTCGGTATATATCAGGCCATACCGCACTCTGGATAATAAGATTAACGGCGTGGTCGCGATTTTTATCGATATCACCGAACACAAGAAAGCACAGCAAGTAATCGAGGACGCTCGTACATATTCCGAAAGCATCTTAGAAACAATGCGGGAGCCTTTGATAATGCTGAATGCTGACTTAAAGGTAATCTCCGCCAACAAATCCTTCCGTCAGGCCTTTAAAGTTGACCATAAAGAAAGCGAAGACCGGTTTATTTATGATTTGGGCAACGGACAATGGAATATTCCCAGGCTGCGAGAGTTGCTGGAGAATATCCTTCCCATGAACAATGCTATCGATAACTACGAGATTGAGCACGATTTTGAGAACATCGGGCCCAAAACAATGCTTTTCAATGCCAGACGTTTTATGGATACGAAGATGATACTCATTACTATCGAAGACATCACCGAGCGAAAGCAGGCGGAGGAGACGATTCACCGTGAGCGGGACCGCGCCCAAATGTACCTTGATACGGTAGAAACCATAATCGTCGCCCTTAATACCGAGGGAAAGATAACCACCATCAACAGAAAGGGCTGCCAGCTTTTTGGCCGCAGTGAAGATGAACTCGTCGGGCAGTCCTGGTTTTCTACCTGCCTGCCGCAGCCGGATGGAAAGGAAAAGGTCTATCCTGTATTCTTACAGCATATGGCGGGCAAACTGGAGGCTACAGAATATTTCGAAAATCCCATTATCACCCGCAGCGGCGAGTTGCGGCAGATTGCATGGCATAATACGCTGCTTCACGATGAACAGGGCCGGATAACCGGCACTCTCAGCGCAGGCGAAGACATCACCGAGCGAAAGCAGGCGGAAAAGAAAATCGAATGGCTGAGTTCTTTCCCTGTTTTGAATCCTCTGCCGGTGTTAGAGATTGGCCGAAAAGGCGAGATATATTTTATTAATTCCGCGGCCAGACGGGCATTTCCGGATATTGAAAAAAAGAAATTTGCGCACCCATTCCTGGCGGGAATAAAGTCGCATTTTGATAAACCGCATAAAAAAGAGATCGAATATTTCTACCGCGAAGTAGAAATAGACGGCTGCTGGTATTCTCAGGTTATCACCGTAGTTGACTTAAATAGAATACGTCTTTATTCTTTCGACATCACCGAACGAAAGCGGATGGAGAAAAAAATGGCTCAGGCAAAGGAGGACGAATTCAGAGCTATTTTTGATAATGCGGTCGATGGAATACTTATAGTCGATACGGAAAATAAGAAATTCTACAGGGGCAATAACGCAATTTGCCGGATGCTCGGTTACAGCCCACAGGAAATTAAAGGTTTAGGGGTGGAGGATATTCATCCCAAAAGAGACCTTCCCTACGTTATTAGTCAATTTGAAAGGCAGGCAAAAGGAGAAATTCAATTAGCCGAAAGTCTGCCGGTAAAGAGAAAAGACGGCAGCGTTTTTTATGCCGACATTAATTCAACGACCATCGTAATTGCCGGCAAGGCATATCTAATAGGGTTCTTTCGTGATATCACTAAACGCAAACAGGCCGAAGACCTGCTCCGGCAGAGCGAGGATAGATATCGAAGTCTGTTTGAATCCTCCCGTGACGCTATTATGACCCTTGAACCGCCGTCGTGGAAATTCACATCAGGAAACATGGCTACAATAGAAATGTTCAGGGTGAAAAATGAGGAGGAATTTTTAACATACCAGCCCTGGGAATTATCTCCCCTGTATCAGCCTGACGGGCGAAAATCGCAAGACAAGTCCAAAGAGATGATAGAGATTGCGATGAACAAAGGCGCACATTTTTTCGAGTGGACGCACAAACGCGCAACCGGCGAGGAGTTTTTGACAAATGTGCTGTTATCGAGAGTTAAGCTGGGGGGAAAGGTATTCCTGCATGCGACTGTCAGGGACATTACCGAGCAAAGGCGACTGGAAGAAGAACTGAGAATCGCAGACGAACAAAGAGCCACTGTGGAAATGAGGTCGAGGTTTACCTCTATGGTTTCGCACGAACTCAGGAGTCCGCTCGGAGCTATCAAGGAAGGTATAAATCTTGTCTTAGAGGGCCTGGCAGGTAATATCAATGACGAGCAGAAGGACCTTTTGAGTACCGCAAAGAGAAATACCGACAGGTTAGGACGCCTGATTAACAATGTTTTGGATTACCAGAAAATAGAATCGGGAAAACTGGAGTTTGAAACCCTTAAAAATAATCTTAATGAGACCGTGAAGGAAGTCTATAAATCCATGAGCTTCCTGGCAAAAGAAAAAGGTCTCCAATTGCTGATAGATACCGACGATAGTATCCCGGCGATAATATTTGATAAGGACCGGATTATTCAGGTGATTACTAATTTGGTCAGTAACGCCATAAAATATACCGAAAAAGGCAGCGTTACTATCCGCACGAAGCAGAAGGACGATGCGGTATGTGTATCGGTTCAGGATACTGGTATCGGCGTTAAAGCCGAAGACATAGAAAAGCTTTTTTGTGCCTTTGAACAGTTAGACGGCCCAAGAGACAAGAAAAAAGGCGGCACGGGCCTTGGGCTGGCGATTTCCAAAGAGATAATCCTTGCCCATCAGGGAAATATATGGGCCGAATCGGAAATAGGCAAAGGCTCGACTTTTCATTTTACTATTCCAGGAAAGTTTAAGGAGAAAAAGAAACTTGGAGAGATTCTTATCGAAGAAGGAAAGATAACAGAGAACGATTTAAAAAAGGCGTTGAATAAGCAAAGACAATAGGAATGATTTTGCCTGTTAGAAGGTAAGAAAATATTATTTGATATGGAGGTATTATGGCAAGGACAATTTTGATAATAGATGACGATGCGGATTGGGTACAGATGATGAGCAAGAGGCTGAGAATTAACGGATACCAGGTGGAAGCGGCGTTTGATTCTGTACAGGCGGTTTCGCAGGCGCTGAAAGTAAAGCCGGATTTGATACTTTTGGATATTTTAATGCCTGCCGGCGGCGGGGTCGGGGTGCTCGAGAAGTTAAGGGAAAATGTCAATACGTTTAATACCCCGGTAATTGCCCTTACGGCGCTTAGTGATAAGCAAACGGTAGAAACTATGGTGGAATTGGGTGTGTCCGGATATTTTGTCAAGCCATTAGAAATGGTCAAGCTGCTCGAGAAGATAGAAGATGTCTTGGGTAAGAGATAATTATGGTTCGAAAAAGGAGAGAGCTTTATGGCTAAAAAAATACTGATTGTTGACGATGAGCCGGACCTGCTGAAAGTTACATTGCTTAGATTGAAGAAGACCGGTTATGAAGTATATAGTGCCACAGATGGACGAGAGGTATTGGATGTGGTTCCCAGGATAATGCCGGATTTGATAATTCTCGATGTATACATTCCTGTGCTTAATGGTGATGAGGTTGCCAGGATATTGAAGAGGGATGATAAATTAAAGCATATCCCGATCATTTTAATCTCCGCTACTACTCGGACCCTTGATGAAAGAGCCGCAGATTGCGGAGCGGACGCTTTTATTACCAAGCCGTTCGAGCCGGAGGAGTTAATCGGTCAGGTAAAAAAGATTCTGGGGGAGTAGGAACGGCAAAGTGTTAACTGGAAAGGAAATATTATGAAGAAAATACTTATTGTCGATAATGACGAGGATTTTCTGCAGATGCTCGGTAAAAGATTAACCTCTGAAGGATATTCTGTTATTAAGGCGACAACCGGAACCGATGCCATAGGCTGGGCGTTATTAGAGCACCCTGATATCATTATACTTGACGTATTAATGCCGAATATGGAGGGCGAGGAAGTGGCGGCAAAATTGAAAGAGTACGTCCAGACCAGAAATATTCCTGTGATATTTTTAACCGCTCTGATTACAAAAACAGATGAGGAAAAATACAGCTCAAAGGCTAACGGTCATATTATTTTTGCCAAACCTCTCGATACGGGAAAATTATTAGAGCAGATAAAAAAGCTTTTAAACAGTACGCCGGTTTCATAAAATTACCCGTTTAGGTCTGCCCTAATCGTTTTGCCGCCAATTAACCTGTTTTTAGCTCAAAATCGGCATTTATAAAACTTGACAATGGATATTGTAACTATGATAATCACTGAAATTGTTCGAGATATATAAATGTTGATGTCAGTTCAGGGAAAACCCAATGAAACATATTTTATTTGTTCTGATGTGTCTGTCTTTGATACCTGCGGCATTTGCTGAACCTAATGAACCGAGTAAGAATGATAAATTGATTCAGGCCGCTTATGACGGCAACCTCCCTGCCGTACAGGCCCTTCTGTCTAATGGCGCCAATGTAAATGCGAAGACTAATGAAGGCACAACGGCGCTGTATATGGCGACGTGGAAGGCCCATACCAAAATTATTAAGCTGCTTTTGGAAAAGAATGCCAATGTCAACGCCAAAACCAACACCGGAGCGTCGGCGCTGACGGTAGCCGTGATTTCCGGTTATGACGGCATCGTTCGGCTCCTGATTGAAAAAGGCGCTGATGTCAACGCCAAAGATAAAAATGGCGCAACGCCTCTGATGTGGGCCTCGTACAATGACTTCGCTGGAATTGTAAAACTGCTTTTAAAAAACAATGCCGACGTAAACGCCAAAGGCAATGACGGCACGACGGCTCTTGCAATGGCCGCGGCCAACGGCAATACTGATATTGTTCGGCTCCTTTTAAAAAATGGCGCTGACGTCAGCGTCAGAACTAATATTGGCGGAACTGCACTTACATTGGCGGCGTATTACGGCCATCTCGAAAGTGTCGGGCTTTTACTCGAAAACGGCGCCGATGTTAACGTCAGGGACAATGACGGCATAAACGCCCTGTGGCTGGCATCGCAGGAAGGTCATTCGGAGGTTGTCGAACTTCTTCTGTTAAATGGCGGCGATGTTAAACTCACGGATAAGGACGGCGTAACAGCCCTGCTTGTAGCGGTACAGAGGGGCCATACCGAGGTCATCAGGCTCCTGCTCGAAAATGGCGCCAATGCCAATGCCAGGATGATTAGCAATGGTATGACGGCGCTGACAACGGCAACTTTGCAGGGCAGACCGGAAGTCGTCAAACTCCTGCTCGATAAAGGCGCCGATGCCAACGCGAAAACAAACGACGGCATAACAGCTTTAGGGGCCGCAAAAAATGACGGCTACATAGAAATTGTGCAATTGCTCGAAAAAGCCGGCGCAAAGGAATAATTCCGCTTAATCTGCCCCCTGCGGATTTTTGTTATTTGGCATGTTTTTCTATTTCGCTCAGATACGCCAGTGTCTTTTCGAGTTTGTCGGATAGATGTTTAAGTTTCAGCATTGTTTTTACGCGGGTTATAAGTTCGAGCTTATTGACAGGCTTGCTGAGAAAGTCGTCTGTTCCCGACTCAATCGCCCTTTCGATATCCCCCAGTTCGTTAAGGGCCGTAACCATAATCACAGGCAAATCGGCGGTCTGCGGATTATTTTTTATTCTTCTGCAAACCTCGAAGCCGCTCATTCTCGGCATCATAACATCGAGCAGCACAAGGTCTGGTTTTGATTTTTTGATTATTTCGAGCGCCTCTATGCCGTCCTTTGCGGGTATTGTTCGGCACTCGATGTCTTCGAGATATGCCTGCAGAAGTTCAAGGTTCTGCTCGTTATCATCGACAACAAGTATCGCTGCGATTTGAGGACTTTCATCGCCCTTCTTCTGTTTTGCCATCGTCTTTGTCATTGCTGCTTTTTCTCCATATTCTGCTCAATAAACGCCCTGACCTCAGGTTTGAGGTATATCGTTTCAATATCCAAAACTTCACTTACCGCCTTTGCGCAAATTGCCGCGACTTCATAATCGCTCGAATCGGCATCCGCAAAAAAGAAGGAACCGTCTTTTATCTTGCACAAACCTGAACCGCCGCCGCCAAGCGAATCTTTACGTATTTTAACACCATTTCCCTCAAGCAGCTCCAGCAGTTCTTCAAGAACGGCCTTATTATCCATAAAAATTATATTTCCATTATCTGTGTATTATTGTTTTAGTCCCGTCCGCCATAGCCTTATGCGATGGCGGATAGCTTTATTATTCATATCTTTAAGGAAAAACTTCTTAAATGTCGATAAACATAATACTGTAATTTTATCTTAATTGTAATTTTTTTTAAAGTCTTTTTTGATTTAGTCCATGGAGGACACCTTGCAGCAGATAATTGAGAAACGCCGTTCTCTTAACAAAGAGATTAATATGCAACTACAGCAGAATAAAGAACTTCAGGCACGTCTGGCAAAGCTCCAGACCCTTGCTAATCTGGGTACTATCAGCGCGATTGTCGCCCATGAAATTAATAATATCCTTATGCCGCTGGGCAATTATGCCCAGGTTGCGCTGAATAATCCCAACGATGCCGCCCTGACTCAGAAGGCCCTTCAGAAAACCGTATTTAATAGCGCCCGTGCCTCTGAAATTCTCGAAAGCATCCTGGCCGTCGTAAATGGTGAAGCGATTGATAAAAAAATATGCAGGTTGAAACAGCTCGTTAACGAAGTCTTTTCCTGCATTGGCAGGGATTTCGATAAAGACAAAATAAAGGTCAAACTCGAAATTCCAGATGAGCTTAGCTTCCTTGCTGTTCCGGTCCAGTTGCAGCAGGTATTGATGAACCTGATTTTAAACGCCCGTGAAGCGATGATGCCTTCCGGCGGAACGCTGACCATAAAAGCCATCTGCCAGCAGGCTTCTGTCGTAATAGAGATATCTGACACTGGCTCCGGCATTTCACCGGAGAATATGGAGAAAATCTTTGAGCCGTTCTTCTCGACAAAGACTCCTCAGTCCCCTGCCGGTCGGGTCGGCGCAGGCCTTGGCCTTGTGTTCTGCAAAGAGATTATCGATTCGCACGAAGGAACAATCGAAGTTGACTCCGAATCGGACAAAGGAACAAAATTTATCATTACTTTGCCGATTGGCAAATAACCGCGACGTTGCTACTCGTCAATAATTGTTGTCACTATATCGGCTATGGCTTTTTTGGTCGGGTAATTTGCGTTATTCGTGATGATTGAGAAGATGTATTCTCTGCCTCCGTTTTCGGCGACGCATACTCCCGATAAAGCTCGCACGCCGTTGATATAGCCGCTTTTTCCAAACACTTTTCCGCCATATTTATTTTTATTGAATCGACTTTTAATGGTACCGTCCACACCGCTGATGGAGAGTGTCTGTTTGAACTCCGGCCAAAACCGGCTCTTATAAGCGTCCATTATCACACGACTGATAGCGTTTGCGGATAGTTTGTTTACATTGCTAAGTCCGCTTCCGTCGTCGATATAAAATTCGGTCTTGTCAATGCCGAGGCTTAAAAGGTAACTTCCAATAGTTTTTCTTCCTGCCTGCCAGCTTCCCGCTTTCCCGCCTGTCATCGTATTAGCTGCCAGTGTTTTTAAAAGACATTCCGCGGCTATTTGAAGGCTGACCTTATTGCAGTTTTGGATAACTTCCATTATAGGCGTATTGAACTCGGCGATAATTTGAACATCCTGCTGGTTAACGCCCATCTCGGTTAAAGGGCTTTCAACGCTTATACCTGCCCGGCGTAGATTTTCAGTGAGCAGATAGCCGAAGAACAAAGCGGGCTTTTCAATAGTGACATCGAACGACGCGGCGTTTCTGCATTTGCCGTAAACTATAATCAGATTCGCCTGTTCTGTACGGTTTGAGCCTATGGCACTTTGACCTTTTGATATCGGCTTAACGTTGTTAAGCAGTCGCAGAAATGCCGTATCAGGTTCTTTAGTCAGTTTAATTCCACTGTCAGTCCTTGCAGCGGAAATTTTTACACAGTTGCCGTTATAGTTAAGGCCGCTTATTTCGCTTGAGTAAGGTCTGTTAAGCTGGTCTCTGGGCCAGTTCGGATTAATACGTTCACTATCGAAAATGGAACTGTCGACGGTTATGCTGTCTAATTTTTCTATGGATTTCGCCTTGAGTGCTTCTGTGATTTGTCCTATGAAATCTTTACCGGCAAATCCCAAAAGCGGGTCGCCCCCTCCGATTACGACGAGCTTGTTGCCTATCAGTCCTGCTCTTGTTACGAATTTATAATCTGTGCCGAGACGTTTTAACGCGGTAAAGCTTGTAATTAATTTCATATTGGATGCAGGCGTAAGCGGTGTTGCAGGGTTATAACTGAATACACATTTTCCTGTTTGCGCGTCAACGACCATAACACTGTATTCAACATTCTTCTGGTCTTTTCTTGCAATTATATGTTCTATTTTTTCCTGTATAGACGCACTGCAGGCGGCCTGCTGTATCAAAACCAGCATCAATATCGCAAAACGCCTTATTCTGACAAATGGCATGGGTAGAATTTCTAACAAAAAAACGACCACAAAGCAACTAATAATATAACTTATTGTAAAATAATGATTTATGGCTGATATTTGCGGATTGTCCTGAATTTTTCCTGTTTTTTTGGTTTTTTTCGTATAACATTATTTAAAATAAGAAGTTATACGATTTTCGTTATTTTTTTATGTCAGATTGACAATGTTATTTGTGATAGTTATACTTGTTTCTCAATGAAAACAAGAATTTTGCGGCTTTCAAGCCGTGGCGCGCTTCCGGAATACCAGTGGATGAATATTCCGGAAGTTTTTTTATATATTGACAGTTCAGTACATAATTGTTTTTAATATAGTTACTTATGGCAAGTGCACCGTCAAAAAAGGGAATTTACAATGCGATTGTCCTGCAGAATCGCAGCTTGGGCGATAAATTTTTCCGTCTGAGCCTGGAACTTGAGAAAAAAACTCATATCTCGTTTTCCCATGCATCCGCAGGTCAGTTTGTTGAAATTGATGTTTCAAAACTTGCCCTGCCGGTTGAAAAGCTCATCCCCGGGCAATTTTCAGACAGCGCTTCGAGAAATGTTATCCTGCGAAGGCCCTTTAGTTTTTCCGATATAGACTGCAGCAAAGACTGTACTATCGTGGAAATTCTTTATTGTGTCCTTGGCCCTGCGACCTTGCGAATGAAAACTCTCAAACCCGGCGACACTGTCAATCTTATAGGCCCGCTCGGAAACGGTTTCACGATTTCTGAAAAGAAAAAAAATGTAATACTCGTCGCAGGGGGAATGGGAGCGCCCCCGCTTATACATCTTGCGAAGGTTCTGAAAAAACAATGCCCCGACACGGGAATAACAGCGTTTGTCGGCGCAAAGACAAAAGACGATTTGGCGTTCTTCGATATAAAGACAGACAGGCTGAAGAAAAAAACTGATATTACATTAGAAGAATTCGCAAGACATAACATAAAGACATTTATAAGCACAGACGACGGCTCTGCGGGCTTTAAGGGCTTTGTTACAGAGATATTCAAAAGTCAGCTCACACAAAACAAACTACAGCTCGAAGACGCGATAATTTACGCCTGCGGCCCGGAAGCGATGCTTTCTGCCACTGCCTCTTTGAGCAGTGAATTCAAAATCCCCTGCCAGGTAAGTCTCGAAAGACGAATGGCCTGCGGTATCGGTTTGTGCCAGAGCTGTGCGGTTAAATGCCTCGATAAAACAAGCGGAAATACTTCATACAAACTCTGCTGTAAGGATGGTCCTGTTTTCTGGTCTGACGAGGTTGTATGGCAATAAAAAATAAAGATATTGACCTTTCGGTTAATCTGGGCCCGATGAAGCTCGTGAACCCGCTGATGACCGCTTCGGGAACGTGCGGTTATGCCGACGAGCTTGACGACTTTATGGATATAAACCTCCTTGGCGGCTTTATCACAAAGAGTATCACCCTGCTGCCGCGTCAGGGAAACGATGTGCCGCGGATTGTCGAGACGGATTCCGGTATGCTCAATGCAATCGGACTTGCCAACATAGGCGTTGAGAAATTCATACAGGAAAAGATTCCCTTAATGTCGAGGTACAAAACTCCGTTCTTTGTGAACATTGCCGGCCAGACTATCGATGATTATGTCGCCGTCGCCGGAAAACTGGCGCAATGCGGACGGATAGCAGGTCTCGAACTGAATATAAGCTGCCCCAATGTCAAAAAGGGAGGCATAACTTTCGGCACTGACCCTGCTCTTGTCCGGCAGATTACCGGCGAAGTAAAAAAAATCATTAAAGATAAAATTCTAATCGTCAAACTTACACCGAGCGTAACTGATATCAGCGCCATTGCCCGTGCGGCGGTCGATTGTGGCGCAGATGCCCTTAGTCTTATCAATACCTTTACGGCGATGGTTATCGATATTGAGACCAAAAAGCCCGTTCTCGCCAATCGCACAGGCGGCCTTTCCGGCCCTGCCATAAAGCCGATAGCGGTTTATCTTGTAAATAAGGTCTATAATGAAGTCGCTAAACCCGCGGGCATCCCTCTTGTTGCAGGCGGAGGTATAAGAACCGCCTCCGACGCAATTGAATTTATCATCGCGGGAGCGACAGCCGTAACCGTAGGTACTGCCGGTTTCGTTTATCCTGATACTGCGGTCAAAATTATAGACGGCATAAACAAATATTGTATTCGGCATAATATAACTGCCATTAACGAACTTATTGGCAGCTTGAAATAACTTTACTTTGAAGATATAATACTATCCTGATTTATTCTGGCGGCAAAAATGGATACACTTAAAGCACTTTATGAATATTTTCCGGCTTCTGTTTTTACAGGCAGAGCTTTGGTCTTTATAAGCGAGGACTGGCGGATTGAGCTTACCGAGCATCCGAATTCTGATTTCAGCAAAAAAAACAGCCATTGTCCGATTATAAGGGTCAAGGTTTTTAAGAAGGCTTTGAACGGCGAATTTGTGCCGGGCCATTATGAGGATTTTCAGATAGAAGCCCTCGGCGAACTTGCTTCGCAGATTGAACGATATATCCAGGCCGCTGTCGGCAAAAATATCAGGGAATACGGCTTAGATGTCTGAAAACATTTTGAATATTACCGAAAAGGACGGCCGGGTGGTTTTCAATATCAAGGTCGCCCCCGGCAGCAGCAGAACGGATATTGCCGGAATTTATAACGGTATGTTAAAGGTCAGGCTTTCGGCCGCGCCGGAAAAAGGCAAAGCCAACCATGCTCTTATAAAATTGCTTGCGGAAAAATTCGATATTCCTAAAAATCAGATAACTATTACGGCGGGTCTGACTTCAAAAATAAAACAGGTATCGATAAAAGATATAACTCGCCAAATGATTGACGCTATTTTGAGTGACAGCGAATGAAAAATAAATTTACTCTTTTAATATTGATTGCTATCTGCCTGCCTGCTGTCGCGGCGGGATATTACCCTAATTCGATTGAAGAGGTTCTAAAGCTCAGCGATAATGACATAGACATTGCCGCAAGTGTCCTGCTCGTAAGTAAACGGTGGGACCCGCAACTCGATATAAACCGCTACCTCGACATTATTGACGATATGGCCCGGCAGGTCCGTCAGATGACAAAATCTTCTTCCAACAGCCGTAAAACGGTAGATGCGATTAATGAGCTTTTATTCAGGAAGTTCGGTTTTAAACCTGTCGATAACGCCAACAATCCGGACGACCTTTTTCTCAATACGGTTATCGACAACAAAAGAGGATATTGCCTGAGCCTGTCGATACTGTATCTTTCTCTCGGCGAAAGACTCAACCTGCCTTTGCACGGCGTGGTTGTTCCCGGTCATTTCTTTGTTCGGTGCAACGACGCCAGCAAACCTTTCAATATTGAAACTACTCAGGATGGCGCAAATCCGCCTGACAAGCACTATATCAAGGAATTCAAAATACCTGCCGCCACAAATAACATTTATCTTCGCAACCTTACCAAAAAGGAGACTATCGGCTGCTTTTTCAATAATCTGGCCAATAACTATTTCGGCAGCGGCCAGATAGAGAACGCTTTTTATTACCAGCGGCTGGCGGTCGCTCTTACCCCGATGCTCGCAGAGGCACGGACGAATCTCGGCAATATTTACCTGAGAAAAAATATGACCGATGCTGCGATTCAGCAGTACGAAACGGCTCTCGAAATAAATTCAGCGGACGCGAAAACGCATCATAACCTTGCAAACGCATACAGAAAAAAGGGCCTTCCGGACGCGGCAATCAAACAATATAACATCGCTCTTGAACTTGACCCCAATTATGCCGAAATCTACAAAGGTCTTGCCGAGGCGTACCATTTGAAAGGTCTCGATGACAAAGCCATATCGACACTGAAGAAAGCTGCCGACGTTAATTCACGCGACCCAGATATCTACATTACTCTGGCCGGGATTTATCAGGACAAAAAACAACTGGACTCGGCTGTTTCAAATTACAGACGTGCCCTTATTCTCAAAACAAACTCGGTTGAGGCCGCCTGCGGTCTGGGCTATGTTTATTTTCAGAAAGAAATGTACAACGAGGCGATCGAGCAGTTTCGAACGGCGGTGTATTATGAGCCGTTAAATGTCAGGGCGCATATGGGGCTTGCCCTTGTTTATAACAAGCTCGGCTGGGTGGAAGATGAAATACAGGCTTACGAAAATGCCATAAAGGCCGACCCTAATATGGTCGCCGCATGGCAGAATCTCGCCAATATTTATATGGACCGCAAGCTTTACGACCTTGCCGAAGAGAACTACAAAGCCGCGATAAAACTGAATCCTAATGATGCCGACCTTTATTTTAATCTCGCTGTTTCGTATTCGGCACGCAAACTATATGAAGATGCGAAACAATGCTATTTAAAAGCCATTGAACTCCGCTGGAACTATCCTGCCGCGCACAATAATCTGGCAATTACCCTATACTCGCTCAGCAAGTATCAACAGGCCATCAACCATGCGAAAATTGCTCAGCAGCAGGGTTTCAAGGTCTCTGCTGATTTTCTGAATCAGTTAAATAATATCGTTAAACAAAGCAACCCATAAAATTTTTACATGGAAGGAACGAAAATGGCTGAAAAAAAGAAAAAAAGTAATGGATTGAACATTTTATTTGCCATCATCGTGATTATTTTCATCGTTGTAGTTATCGGTCTGGTTTCCATTGATGGAATTCTCAAAAGTGCTGTTGAGAAAGCGATAGCGAAGCAGCTCAACGTCGACGTTTCCACGGCAAAGATAAGCCTGAGCATTCTTTCAGGCAACGTTACGGTTTCCAAACTCAAGATAGGCAACCCGCCAGGATACCAGTACAAAAACGTTCTCGAAGCAAACTCAATTTCGGTAACAACCAGTATCAGTTCGCTTTTAAGCAATCCAGTCGAGATCAACGATATCACGATTGACGGCGTCTCTATGGTAATCGAGCAGAAAGGTCTTACGAATAACGTCAGCGATATACTCAAATCGATACCTGAAAAGCCGAAAACCGAAACCACTGAGCCTGCGAAAAACGCGAAAGGCGTTCACATTTCAACTGTCGATATGAAAAACCTCAATGTAACCGCAAAACTTCTCCCTGTCCCCGGCAAATCCGATGCTTTAAAATTGAAAATTGCATCGATACATCTGACTAATTTAGGCGGTGAAAAATCATCCCTAAGTGACGTTGTGGGCAAAATATTCGCAGCGATTTCAAGCGAAGTCGCCTCTCAGGGCGCCGGCATCCTTCCGTCCGATTTGCTTGGACCTATTCAGGAAAATCTCGGCAAATCGCTTGAATCGATTGGCGACATTGGGAAAGGGCTTTTTAAATCTACAGACAAACCTGCTGGTGAAGGAACACAGGATACGACAGTAAACAAGCTCAAGGGATTGTTTGAAAAGAAGAAATAATTGAAACTCGCTGCATACTACATTGAATAATACGCGGTCAATAAAAGGTAAAAAAGTATTTGTCGCGATGAGCGGCGGTGTTGACAGTTCTACTGCCGCCGCTCTTCTTATCGAGGCAGGCTGCGACTGTACGGGCATTTACATGACGGTTCACGACCACGCTCAGCAGCATTGCGACGACGCCCGGAATATCGCAAAAGACCTCGGCATTAAATTTGAAGCACTCGACCTGAGAGGGAATTTTAAAACAGTGCTTGATTACTTCTGCGATGAGTATAAGCACGCCAGAACACCTAATCCCTGCGTTTTCTGCAACCGTAATATCAAATTCGGCAAACTTTTCGATTACGCGAAAACCAAAGGCGCAGATTTTTTCGCTACAGGCCATTATATCGCGATACACCGGGATGATGCAGGTATTGGTCTTTACGCCGCCAATACGGAAAAGGACCAGTCTTACGCTCTTGCGATGATTAACCGCAGCGTTTTGCCTTATCTGATTTTTCCGCTCGGCGATTTCGATAACAAAGACCAGACTCGTAAAATAGCAAAAAAACTTGGCTTGTCCGTAAGCGATAAAACCGATTCTCAGGAGATTTGTTTTATTCCGGATAATAATTACGCCGGCAAACTTGAAGAGCTTTGCCCGGAAGTTGCAAAAGAAGGTAACATCGTTGACAGCAGCGGAAAAATCCTCGGCACACATAACGGCATTCATCATTTCACCATCGGCCAGCGTAGAGGCTTAAGGGTAGCTATGGGCGTGCCCTGGTATGTAACGAAGCTCGACAGCCATACGAATACCGTAATTCTCGGCCCAGCCGAAGAAGTTGTTCACAAAACTCTTTTTACCTCGAATCCGAATTGGCTCATTGATACCCCCCAACAGCCGTTTGCCGCGAAAGTAAAAATCAGGTATAATCATAAACCTGTAGATGGTATGGTTTACCCTCAGGAAAATTCGGTTAAGGTCGTATTCGACCGGCCGCTCACTGCGATAACGCCGGGGCAGGCGGTAGTTTTTTATATGGAATCGCCCATTGGCCTTAAGATGGCCGGTGGTGCATGGATTGACGAGGCTTTGGATTGATGAACGAAGAACGGGACATTTTGAAAATTTTATCTTCCGCTGAAACGGAATCGCACAAACTTTCCACCCGCGCCCTGATAATCCAGCCCGGCGCGATAGGCGATTGTGTTCTCACGCTGCCGGTGGCAGAATTTATCAAAAGAGCCTTCAAAATCGGCACGGTAGCTATGCTCGGCAGAAGTCAATATATGGAATACTTTCCCGCACGAAGCTGCATCGACAGCATAAAGGACCTTGACTCTATCGATTTGCACAGGCTTTATGTCAGCCACAAGGATTTCGAACTTCAGGACGGCGATTCCCTCATAGCTGCTTTTGCAGGCTATCGGCATATTTTTAATTTTCTCGGAAACCCCGGCGATGATTTCGAACGCAATCTGATTTATACCGCCAACTGCAGCAATCCGGTCGAGGTTACTACGCTCCGGTTAAAGCCACCCGCCGATTATAAACATCACATAACCAAATTTTACTGCGATTCGATTTCCGCCGCGTGTTCCGATTATAAACATCGCAAACTGTCGGTACGTTCCGCCATTGACAAAAAAAAATATATTAAACCTTTTAAATCCGACCTTTCCGCGGGCCGCGCACTTCTTGATTCGCTCGGCATAAAGAAAAACCAGAAGCCCGCGGTAATTCATCCCGGCAGCGGCGGCGTCAAAAAATGCTGGCACATCGACAACTTTTATCTTTTGGCCGAAGAACTGCTCGAAGCCGGAGAAAATGTAATTTTTCTGCTCGGCCCTGCCGAACAGGAACGTTTCAGCAGGAAAACCTTCGACAGGTTATCTGCCCTGGCGCCGACGATAATCGAAACCTCGCTTGCCCGGACATTCCAGATTCTCTGCTGCAGCGGCTGCTTCATCGGCAATGACAGCGGAATTTCTCATATCGCATCTGCCTCAGGCATTGCCACGATTGCCTGTTTCGGTCCGACCAATCCGGCTGTTTACTGCCCCCCGGGCCCGAAAGTAAAGACCTTCAAATTTGACGACCAGGATTTTACCAACCCCTCTTGCCAGGCCGCGGGCCAGGTAAGCCGTGCCGCCCTTAAATTCTTAAGTTCTTGACCCGCAATATCTAAGCGTTATAATATCATTTTTGTGTTTTGTAGTTTTGTAGGGTGGGCTTTAGCCCACGCGGTTTATCAATATTATTGCCAGGAAGCAGATGCCGACAAAAACATTAGGACAATTGGCCCAGTTCGTAAATGGCATGGTTAAAGGCGATGCGGAAATAAAAATTTCCTCTGTTGCGACCCTCGACAATGCGACCTCTTCGGACATAAGTTTTCTCTCGAATCCTAAATACGCGAAATCCATTGCGGCTACGAAAGCCGGCGCTGTAATCGTCGGCAAAGATATCGATTGTCCGTCGCCGCTGCTCATTGCCGAGGACCCGTATTATGCTTTCTCCCAGATAGTCGTTCTGCTTCACGGCCAAAGGACGCATAAAAAAATTGGTCTTTCCAAAAAAGCCTCGATTTCCCAAACCGCCCGTATCGGCGATGGCTGCGACATTCATGATTTTGCTGTTATCTGCGATGGTGCGGTTATCGGCAAAAATACGACTATCTATCCGAATGTATTTATAGGCCCTGATGCGAAAATCGGCGAAAACTGTATTTTATATCCCAGCGCGGTGATTCACGACGGCTGCACACTCGGCAATAATGTTATAATTAATGCCAATACGGTAATTGGCAAAGACGGCTACGGCTACGCGACATATAAGGGCACACATCACAAAATTCCGCAGATAGGAATAGTGGCGGTGGAAGACGATGTTGAAATCGGCTCTAATTGCTGCGTTCAAAGAGGAGCCGTCGAAGATACGATTATCGGCAAAGGATGTAAAATCGGCGACCTTACCAATATCGGGCATGGCGCAAAGATAGGCGATCACTGCCTGCTCGTAAGTCAGGTTGGAATTGCAGGATCTACGAGAATCGGCCATCATTGTGTCATTGCAGGTCAGGCGGGCATTGTCGGACACATTAAAATCGGCAACTGCGTTACAATTGCCGCTCAGGCAGGCGTAATAAATGATGTTCCAGACGGCCAGTCCGTCGCGGGCACTCCGGCCATCGGTGCCTTAAACGCCAAACGCGCATACAGTCTGATTGAAGACCTGCCGAAGATAAAAAAAGCCATCAGTCGTCTTGAAAAATCTGATTCTAAATAATATTTTTTAGCCATAAAGGTACAAAGACACTAAAATAAATAGATTATAATTTTTTTACTTTGTGCCTTCGTGTCTTAGTGGCTGCTAATAATAATGAGTGATAATAAAATAATAGGTTTAATAGCGGGCGGCGGAAGGTTGCCGTTTCTGATTGCACACGGTGCGAAACAGGCTGGCCTGAAAGTCGTTTGCGCAGGGCTTGGCGATAATCCCGCGCCAGACCTTGCCGGCGAAGTTGACTATTATTCGCAGGTTCCTCTTGCCCGGCCGGGAGCATGGATTAGAAAGTTAAAAAAATACGGCGTTACAGACGCCATTATGGTCGGCAAAGTTCGCAAGGAAAAACTTTTTACCCCGATGCGGATTTTAAAATATTTGCCGGACTGGCGGGCGCTGAGAATTTATTACTGGCGTTTGAGGAAACAAAACAAAGTTGACCAGACAATCTTGCAGGCGATAGCTGATGAGCTGGCCTGCGGAGGTATTATTTTGCAGGACTCGACTAAATATTGTAAGGAACATCTCGCCGTCGAAGGCGCTATGACAAAAACAAAACCGTCTGCCGGCGTTCAGGAGGATATTGATTTCGGCTGGCTGATGGTTAAGAAAATTTCCGAAACAGGCATCGGCCAGGCCATTGCCGTAAAGGAAAAATCTGTCCTCGCCGTCGAAGCCGTCGAAGGAACCGGCCAGATGATTATACGCGCAGGCCAGTTATGCCGAAGAGGCAACTGGACGCTGTTAAAAGCATCGCGTCCCGACCTCGATAAGCGTTTCGATGTGCCCTGCGTCGGCCCGGAGACGATTGAGGCACTCCATAAAAACGGCAGCAGGTGTCTTGTCGTCGAGGCGGACAGAACTATTATCATAGACAAACCACAGACAATTGAGCTGGCCGACAAACTTGGCATAGCTGTCATCGGCTGTTGAAATATGAAATCGACACAAATTTACACTGTCATTATCAGACACGGATTTACACGGATTGACACTGTCAATGTCATTCCCGCGAAGGCGGGAATCCATTTTTATATCTCTGTGTTCTCTGTGAACTCTGTGGCTGAAGTTCTTATATGATTTACAGGAAAACATTAATCGCTGACAACTTCCCATCGGGATTTGAATCTTCGGATGTTCAGGTTCCCGATGGCATAAGGGCTTCTTTCGAAAAACTGGCCTCTTCCAGGTTCGCCTGTGTTTTAAGGTGCAATGCTTTCTTTGGGGCAAAGGTTTACAGCCTTATTTTAAAACAGTATTTTAACCGTAATATTTTTGATTTTTTCAAGGCACTGATAATTTCTTCCCGTGCCGAAAGAGCCTTTAAAGCGGGTCAAATGCTGTCTGATAACGGTTTTTTAGCTCCCCCCGCCGTCGCCTGCGGCAGGCAGTTTCTTATGACGCAGGAAATTCGAAACAGCACGCCTTTATACAAGATACTGGAGGTTTTGCCTTCACCACAGAAGCAGAAAATGATTGAGCAGTTCGCCCGGACCATTGGCCGGATGCACGATAAAGGGATTTTCCACGGCGATTTAAGACTTGGCAATGTCCTTGTAAAATCCGCTCATTGTCATTTCGAGCGAAGCCCCTTTGGGGCGGAGCCGAGAAATCTATTAAACAAAGATGATTCCAAAGATAATTTTGATTTTTATTTCCTCGATAATGAAAGAACTAAAAAGTTCAATAACCTGCCATGGCGTTTAAGAATTAAAAATCTTGTGCAGGCTTTTATGGTTCGCGAAAATCTGACTGACGCCGATAAAGCCTGTTTTTTCGCCTCTTATTTCGCCCAGCAGCAAACCCAGATTGACAAAGACAAATTAACAAAGGAAGTGGTTTCAAAAACCGCAAAACGCCTTGCCAAAAAAGAAACCAACCGCGAATGAACACAAATCGACACAAATTTACTATATGCAATGTAATGTTCTATCAAATAAACCTTCCGACCTTCGCATAATGGGGAAAGTTACGCTGATGGAATATGAATCCTGGGCAACATATGTTGAGAAGTTTGGGCATTTACCAGAATTCAATGATAAGACAATATCACCCAAAAAATAAGAAACTCAGTGTTAATTCGTGTGAATTTTTATTCGCCTCTGACGGACGAGGTCAATTTAAAATCTGTGAAAATCCGCGAAATCCGTGGTTAAATTATACAGTTTCTCTGTGTCCTCTGTGAGATCTGTGGCTAAAATTAAAAAATAAACTCTGTGGCTTTTTTAGAATTGCTTTAAGAAGCGGATATCGTTTTCGAACAGCAGTCTGATATCGGTAATGCCGTATTTTCTCATCGCAAGCCGTTCAATTCCGAATCCGAACGCCCAGCCTGTATATTTTTCGCTGTCTATGCCGACCGCGTTTAGAACGTTCGGGTCGACCATACCGCATCCGCCGACTTCAATCCACTTTTCGCTGCCGTCTTTGGCGACGAAAAGCAAATCAACTTCTGCGCTTGGTTCTGTGAACGGGAAAAAGCTCGGCCGCAATCGCCATTTTACATCTTTGCCGAAGAATACGTGTATGAACTGCTCGATGGTGCTTTTCATATCGACCATTGAAACGCCTTCATCGACCACGAGAGCTTCGAGCTGGTGGAACATAAACATATGCGTCGCGTCGACCGTATCCGGCCTGTAAACTCTGCCCGGCGCAACGACCCTTATCGGCGGTTTTTGTTTTTCCATAGTACGGATTTGTATAGTCGATGTCTGGCTTCGCAGGAGTTTATTTAAATCTATACAGAAATTATCTGATGGGTCTCTTGCGGGATGTCCCTGCGGAATATTGAGCGCGACGAAATTGTGCCATTCGTCTTCGACTTCCGGGCCGTACGCGATGGCAAAACCCATTCTGCCGAAGATTTCGAGCAGTTCGTTTGCGGTTTGCGTTATTATATGAGCCTTGCCTTTTTCGAAATTGATTCCCGGCAAAGTAATATCTACGGCAGGTCCTTTTCTTACGGATGTGCCTTGGAGAGAGTTTTTAAGCTGTTCGAACGCGGCGGTAACTTCCTGCTTGATTTTATTGGCAAGTGTGCCGGCTTCTTTTCGCTGCTCCGGAAGTGCCTGGCCGATTCGGCTCAGCATTTCCGTTACCTCTCCTTTTCGCGAAAGGAAACGAATGCGGAATTCTTCAAGCTGAGCGGGATCAGTTACCTTTTTGAGCGATTCGAGCGCGTCTTTACCGATTTGTTCAAATTGCTTAAGCACAAGCGGTTCGTGCCTTTTCAACTATGGCATCGAAAGCTGCGGGGTCGAAAATGGCAATTTCACTTAGCATTTTTCTGTTAATGCCGATAGCAGCTTTTTTACAGCCGTTAATGAACTGGCCGTACCGGATATTTCGCGTTTTGCATGCTGCGTTTAAGCGTATAATCCACAAACTTCGGAATTGTCTTTTCTTCTGTTTGCGGCCGACTCTTGCGAATACTTCCGACCTGGTTATTCTTTCTTTGGCAAGTCTATAAGTCCGGCCCGGTGAACCTCTGTGTCCACTGACTCTTTTAAGGACTCTTTTTCTTGCTTTACGGGTGGCTGAACCTTTTCGTACACGTGGCATGTCAGCTTTCCTTTCAAATATCCTGCCGGTTCTCGGCAGCGGATACCAAGCCTATAAGGCTGTTATTAACTCTTGTTAAGCATTTCCTTCATTACTTTTGCATATACTTCAGCAATGATAATTGGGTTACCGAGCCGGCGGCGTCTCTTGGATGGTTTTGAGCTCATCAAATGGCCGGTAAAGCTCTTATGTGCCTTAACCTTACCGCGGGCGGTTACCTTTACGCGTTTCTTTAAACCTTTATGCGTCTTTGTTTTATACATATTTCTAAACCTCATATCTCTTGTTTATAAAAATAAAGATTGGTATATTAGCAACCTTTCGGCCCAAGGTCAACAATTTACTTTTGTTTTCTCCGGCTTCGTTCGAAAGGCAAAATAGTCTCAATTACTTGGGAAACATCAGCACGGTCATTCTTTTGCCCTGTACGCTTACAGGGTGGTCGATTTTCGCGACATCTTCGAGCTGCGTGATAATCTCGTTCATCCGTGCCTGCCCGAGTTCCAGGTGCATCATCTCGCGTCCCTTGAACATCATCGTAAACTGTACTCGATGTCCCTTCTTGAAAAATTCGCGTGCATGATTGATTTTAGTTTCGCAATCGTGCGGGTCGGTCTTCGGACGCAGCCGGATTTCCTTTACGACAATTGTGTGCTGTTTTTTAACGTTTTGTTTTTCTTTCCTTTTCAGTTCGTACAAATACTTGCCGAAGTCCATTATTCGGCACACCGGCGGGCTGGCTTCCGGAGCGATTTCGACCAGGTCAAGTTCCGCCTGTCCCGCATGGTCAAGAGCCTCGGTCAGACTGACAACTCCTATTTGGCTGTTGTCGGCTCCTATAAGACGAACCGGGTTGGCATTGATTTGCCCGTTAATTCTCAGTTTTACCTTTCCGATAACTATTCCCTTTCAATCGTAATAATATTCACACACTTTTATAAATTCAAATCCTGTATTCTCGACACAACTTTTTCTTTTACCGCGGCCATAAACTGTGCGACCGGCGTACTCTTGTTATCATTGCCCGCGCGGATTCTGACGCTTACGCTTTCAGTTTGTGCCTCTTTAGGCCCGACGACAAGCATATAAGGCACTTTATCGTTATGCGCCCGGATAATTTTCGCGCCGACTTTTTCGTCTGACATATCGATTCCACACCTGAAATTTTCAGCTTTAAGCATCTTGTTCAGTTTCTGTGCGTAATCGTTGCTCTTTTCGCTGATAGTCAGCACCCGCATCTGTTCCGGCGAAAGCCACAGCGGGAAAGCTCCGCCGTAATGCTCAATTAAACCGCCGATAAATCTTTCCATACTCCCGAGTACCGTTCGATGTATAATTATCGGCTCGTGCAGCGCGTTATCTGCGCCGATGTATCGAATATCGAATCGCTTTGCCGCCTGCAGGTCAACCTGATGCGTAGGCCCCTGCCATTCGCGTCCCAGCGAATCTATCAGTTTAATATCAATCTTCGGCGCGTAAAACACTCCGCCGCCTTCGTCCACTTCATACTTCAGCCCGCGTCTGTCCATAGCCATCCGCAATTCTTTCGTCGCCCGATCCCATTCCTCTTCCGTACCGAGAAATTTCGCCGGCCGCGTCGCAAGATACGCCTTATACGTATATCCGAACGTCGTCATCATAAAGTGCATCAGTTCGAGAATCAAATCAAGCTCCTGCCCCAATTGCTCCGGCGTGCAGAACGTATGCGCATCGTCCTGCGTAAACCCGCGAACCCGCAGCATCCCGTGCAGCGTCCCGCTCGGCTCATATCGATATACCATTCCCAACTCGCAGAACCGCATCGGCAAATCGCGATAGCTCCGCGGACTATTGTTATAAATCATATAATGACCCGGACAGTTCATCGGCTTGAGATAATAATTCTGCCCGTCAATATCCATCGGCGAATACATCATATCCGCGTATTTTTCCAGATGTCCGCTTTTCTGATAAATTTTTTCCGTTGCGATATGCGGCGTATAAATAATATCGTATCCGCGCTTCAGATGTTCCTCTTTCCAGAACGTTTCGATTATGTGCCGGATTAACGAACCTTTTTCGTGCCACAGTATCAATCCCTGCCCGATATCGTCGTGAATGCTGTAAAGGTCGAGCTGTTTACCGAGAAATCTGTGGTCGCGTTTCTTCGCCTCGTCGAGCCTGTGCAGATAATCGTCGAGTTCTTTTTTCGTCGCCCACGCCGTGCCGTAAACCCGCTGAAGCATTTTCTGTGCCTGGTCGCCGTGCCAGTAAGCCCCCGATACAGACATAACCTTAAAGCTGCCTATCCTGTCGGTGCTCGGAACGTGCGGCCCTCTGCACAAATCCTCGAACCCGCCGCCGTGCGAATAAAAACTTATACTATCGCCCGTCGCCCTGCCGATATTATCGATTTTGTACCTGTTGCCTGCGACGTGTTTTATCGCTTCTTCTCTGCCAAGTTCTTTCCGAACGAAAGGCAGTTTTTTCTCAGCGATTTCAGTCATTTTCTTTTCGATTTTTTCAAAATCTTCCGGCCTTACCGGCTCGTCAAGGTCGATATCGTAATAGAAGCCGTCTTCCACCGTCGGCCCGTAAACTAATTGAGCCTTCGGCCAGATACTGCAAATCGCCTCAGCCATAACATGGGCGCAGCTATGCCGGATTATCTCCAGACCGTCAGGTTTGTTGGCTGTTATGATTGAAATATCGACATCTTTATTGATTGGTGTGCTTAAATCGACGGTTTGACCGTTTATTTTACCTGCTACCGCGTCGCGGGCGAGTCTTGCCCCTATCTTTTCCGCCACCTGACCTATCGTCAGGCCGTCTTGAATCTCCAATACTTTGCCATCCGGCAGTGTTACTTTAGCCATTGATTATATTCCGGCCTTAAATCTGAATAATATTTCTATAAACTATTGACTGTAAACTGGTAATAATCTTAACAATCCTTCAAATTTTGTCAATTATTAAAATAAATCGCTTCCGGTTAACCCTCAAACCTGCCTGCCCGTCCGTAGCCTTCTCGTCCTTCCGTAGTTCTTAACGAAGGAGGATGGCGAAGGCGGGTGCCGGGGGGCAGGGTTCAGAGCCCCAAGCGTTAGCGCGTGGGTATATTAAAATCCTTAAGCCGCCACACAACGCAACAGAGCCGCGACCGTCAAAGCGAAGTGGAAACCCTGCGCAAGGGTAATAGAGCGGTCATTTTTGTATGGCAGGGTTCTTAAAACTACTTCATCATGGCATCTTTATCCGGCATTTTTAAATCCTTATTACTTTTTCGACTAATCGTTTTAAATTGCTTCCAGCAGTTCTTTGATCAATCTCTCTCCAGCCTTTGTTAAGTAAATCATTCTGTTCATCTGTAGTTTGATATGAAGCCTTATCAATTCGTTCAAGCACGAACTCTAGCCTATCAATCGTAGATAGTCCCTCTGATTGAATCAATTTGTTAAAATGCTCATTTCGTGTCTCTACCGCCTCTCTATGATTGCCCACCTTCAAATAACTAAGGGTTTGATATACATCTATGGGATATCCACTACTGTTTGCAATGCTAAACAGAGTATCTTGAAGTTCTCTTTTTTGTTCTTTATCCATTTTTGAAGCATTATTCTTAATCCACTCACCCACCCAATCACTCTTGTTTTTCCATAGTTCTGATACAATACTCCTTCTTCTACCAGCATATACATCGAGAACCTGAAGACATATACTTTTATATCTACTCCCTGCTGTATTTATATTTTGAGAAAGTCTCGTATTTATCAAGTCACTGTTTTTTTCAATAAACTTATTAATAACTTGTTCTGATCCAGACGATAGTAACTTGTTCCCTTTTGAATTCCATAAATCTGTAGCTATCCTCATCGTTCCCGACCATTTCTTAAAATTTTCATAATCGCCATATGTGTCGATTATTTCAAGTTTATTTTTATCGTCAACATAGTCAAACAATTGATTAAGAGTTTGCAATACAGCCTCACTATCTGCCGGTAGCATATTATGCTCATAAGCACGAGCATTTATACTTCGTAAGGCTTTCAAAAAATTTACGCATTGTTCAGAATTTATCTCTATCTCTTTATTTGTTTTTACATCCCATTTCTCTTCATTTTTAAAATATCCTAATGCTTTATTGAAGCATTGGATTACATTTTTTATGTGTTGAGTATTATCTTCGGCTATATTCTCTAAAGCCATACAGTATTCTACGACGTTATCTGGTAAAACATCAAAATATCCTTCATTGACTCTTTTCAAAGACTTACTAAAGAGTGTTTTTGATTTAAAATCTGGATATTTTATAGCAATCGGTACTATCTCATCATACAATCCTGCAAGCCGCTCAATGGTCTGTGGTATTTCCTGCTTAAGTTTTATTACATTCGACTGTTTATTACTTAATAATATTTGGTTGTCTTCAAGTATTGAGCCAAATACATCTACGCTATATCTAATTTGTTCCTTTGTATATTCGATTCCATTGATGGGTTTTCCCAAATTTTCTATAACTCTTAAAACCTCATCAGGTTTTCCTTTTAAAATTCGTTGATAAACAATCTTCCCCGGCATTTTGGGTAATTGATTAGGATTTTGTGAAGATAGCGACAATGCCATTTGATCTGCTGTTGTAGAAGATATTGCTATTTTGTCATTTAATTCGATAGCCGCCATTACAGATGATATAGCATTGACTCGGCCAATAGAATCGCTAGCATCAGTGTTATTCCATATCGCATTGATTATATCCTGACTTTCCTCCAATCTACCAGACAGTGATTTTGCAAATTGTTCATTATTTTCGTAGGCGAGATTGTACAATTCATATAGTCCTTCTATTTTGTCAAAATCGTTAGGTGTTTTAAGGTATGTTATAGCAGCGGCACATTCAGAAGTAATTCTATTTTTTAAACGTCCGTAATAATCACCCATATCTTCTTTAGCTAAATCAATTGCTAAACAGTCTGGATGTTGGGTGATTATTCCTTTTTTAATTTTGCCGGCTTCTTCACAGGATTTGGCAAGATTGTATTTGATTAAAAAATTGTTCAGAAATATTTTTGCTTTTCTTGGATTTTTTCCAAAGCCCACTTTTATTATATGGCAAATAATATCCCTGTGGTCTTTTGAGAAATCTAACTTCATATCGCGATACAATTCTTGTGCATACCTAAATGCGTCTTGTGATCTAAATTCTGGAATTCTGACAGAAACATTAAAAAATTTCTCTAAAAAATCTTTTCCATTATCCTTTTTTTCTGGAACAGGATCCAAAGTGCCAGGATGTTGTTCAATGTTATTAAAATGTCTTCTTAATTCTTGATCACAACAAGGAATAATAAAAACCACCTTATCTAAATCATCCTTATCGACGGCTTCTTTTGTATTGTTATCTTCTTTTGCATCAACAATAAATGTCTTAAGTGTTTTAATGATAGCCAATGTATCCTCAGGCTCTACTCTATCTAAGTTGTCTATTACAATACAAATATGCTTTTCTTTTGCTTTTGAAATTATTTCATTAAAATATATGTCTCTAAAATAATCAATATCCTGAAGGGAAACATCGTCTGTTTGCGTAGAAGTGGTTATTGAAAATCTTGGCAGTATAATTTGGAAATAACAGGCAATTAAAATACCTACAAAAGATCCCATGACAGATAACCATGGGAAAGGATTTATAACTTCTTTGCTTTTAAGCCATCCCCAACCCGATAAAGCACTACTAGCCAAAAGCAAAAATACAAAGACCCCAAATAACCACCATGCTATTTTACTTGGTTCCCATTTACTTTTGTTTACAATATTTTTTTCATCTATTTTCTTTTTGATATCTTTGTAACTATTGTCATCAAATAACTCTCTTGCAATCTTTTTTAAGAATTGTCTGTTAAATATATCCTTGTCTTTCCGCCAAGCGTCAACTGTAATTACTTTTGTTTTTTCTTTTTCTTTTTTGCACTTTCCCTCAAGTAATTTAATAATTGAACTTTTACCTGTTCCCCAAGAACCGAATAAACCAATTACAAAAGGTTTTTTAAGATCAGAACGGGCCGTATTATATAATTCGTCTGCTATTAGCTCAAAATGTCCAATGCGATCTTGAGTAGTTGGCCTGTCATCAAGAAATTTATAATTGTTTTCTGCCATAATTTTTCCCTCGAATTTTTCCGCCGGAGTTTACCCTCGCGAATACATTCGGCGATTAGTTTTTTTTCTTGTCTCCTGCATTTTCCGCTGATAACTGATAACCGAGTTTCTGATAACTACCCCTCAATTTTAATCTATAAAACCCCCCAACGCAACATTCTTTACCCCGTGAGATGCCGCAGCTATCTCATCGGGGCTTTTTGTTTACGTTTCCCCTGCCTTCCGGCAGTGTTTATTGCTTCAACTTTTTGGCGCAGCCGTAGAAAAATTCAGATATGAGACTTGCGGCACAAGCTCGCTTGTAGAGCGGGTTGATTAATCTGAATTTAAGCTACCTTAGGGTTGCTTAGTTGAAGCAAATGCACCTCTGTCGAAGCGGAGCGTTGAAGCGAAGCGGAGACCCCCGCGATTAGATTCGTCGAGAATCTACGGGGGTGTTCTCTGCCTGCCTTGCCGTAGCTCCTGCCCTGCATAGCATGCAGTGCGGCGTAGGGTTAGCGAAGGCAGGTGGCTAAAAACTTCGTGCGTCTTTCGTGCTCTTCGTGGTGAAAAAACATCTTTTATATCTGCGTAATCCTATGAACCGGAGCCAATCAAGGCAATTTTTTGTTTTTCTTCATATTTTATTTTTTCCATCATTATTTACTTTCAAGCATTCCCGTCCGCAGCCCCCTTCGCAGGAAGTCAGGGGCGAGGA
>JBAZHC010000015.1 GCA_041652575.1 Phycisphaerae bacterium
GGAAGAAAATTATGCCGGAGTTTACGGCGAAGAGATGACTTGGTTGAAAACCATAAAAGCGGTTCGATAAACGATTTAAAAATAATAGAAAAATATATTTGACTGGAAGCACGCTTTCAGAGATGACTCGATACTCCATATTCGTAAGACGAGGCTGGTCGATGAGTAAAAAAACCTCACCTTGCGATGAATTGTCTATTTTATGCAACATCTCTGCAAATTTCGCAAAGAACTCAATCTCAATGATTGCCCCTGAAATTTCGCCTCACGGAACAAAAACACCGTTTTTTAAGGCTGCTGACCGGCAAAATTTTGCTCGTCCGATAATGGCACATATTTTGCAGACCTGCAATATACAAGGACACATTGTAATCGCAGTAAGCCCGAAGAAGAAGTTTATCTGCCTATGGCGGAATAATGGAGGATATGAAAATGGACATCTCTGCTGTTGAAACCAAACTCAATGAGCTTTTAAATGAAATCTCAGACATACCTGCCGGCCGGGGCAAAAAACTTTTACTGCTTACACAAAAAACAAAGTCTATCGACCCGAAGCCGAAAATTGAAACCATCGATGAATCCATAGACCATCTCCGCCTGATTATAAAGTATCTGCTTTTTGATGTAGAGGCCACACGCCGGGAAAACTCATATCTTCGAAAAATGCTCGAAGGCCGGGAAGATTAACGCGAATTTTCGGCCATTTATTCCGCTGCGATCGGCGGCTCATTCTGGTCGGCTGCAGGAACAATTTTAAACCTTGCCTCTGCCGGGTCGCCTTTGAGCCGAATCCTGTCTTCGCGAACGTACTGTACGGGAAAATTATAAATTATCTGCCGCGTTATTTCAGGTTTGCCCAAATCATCGTCCTGAACTTCAAGCAGCACTTCGAACTGTTTCTGTTCGTATGCGTCCTTGGCCTCAGGTGTCGCCAGTATCGGAATACTGCCGACTTCGGGACGTTTGATGAATTCCACTTTATATCCGCCGGCAAGATTCGCGCTGAATATATATCCGAGTGTGCCGCGAATCGTGTACTGTTTCATATCCTCGCCGGTCACAGGAAGCTCAATCTTAACCGTAGTATCGGAATATCTGGTCTCGCCTTTGGCAAGTTCTATATAAGGATTTTTGCTGATTATTCCCCCGCGAGCCTGTTTTTTCTCAGCGGTTGAAGCCAGTTTTACTTTTGCTCCGGCTACCGTATCCGGCGATAACATAGTAATAATATCAGGTGTTATTTTTGCCGCCGGTATTTCGGTATCCGTCTCATCGACACATTTTATTGGAAGTGTTTTTTCCTTAAGCGCAACCACTTTTATTTTTTGCAGCTTGTCGGGCTTTGCCGCCTTGACCGCAAGTCCGTACTCGCGAATCTTGTCGCTTTCAGCGAGAAATCTTCTTACGTCAGGCAGACTGTACTCGCCTTCTGCGGTCATATTCTGTTTTTCAGCATCGAATACGATATCGAGTTTTTCCCTGCCGGCGTTCATTCTACTGATAAGCTCTCCTACTTTTCTTGCCGGCCCTCTGAAATCGGCTTTTATTTGTATATCGGATTTATCTTCGATGGTTACCCACAGCCGGGGATTGGCCTTGCTGACGGTTATAGTTACAGTCTGGTCGGTAAGGTCTTTATCGAGGGACAAATCGGCCCACACCCATATCAGGCAGGTTATAAATATTACAAGGATTGCTTTTTTAAGTTTTGCTAACATAGCTCTACATTTCTTTGCTCAAAGAGTCAGTCTTTCTCCGCAGCTTCGCTGTAATGGGGCCGGCGTCAATTATTATATTTGTCAGTCTTTTACGCAATTCTTCTTCGGTTATATGACGGTCGAGTTTGCCGTTTTCAGCTATGCTTACGATTCCTGTTTCTTCGCTGACCACTACGGCCACCGCGTCGCTGCCTGTCGTTATGCCCACTGCGGCCCTGTGTCTTGAGCCGAGCGAGCCTTTTATAACACCGACTTCCGCCAGCGGAAGCTGGACTCGTGCCGCAACTATTCTGTCTCCATGTATTATTACCGCCAAATCGTGCAGCGCCGAACCAGGATAGAATATTGTTTCGAGCAGGGCGGCCTTGACTTTGGCGTCAAATTTTACCCCTGTTTCGGTAAATTCGCCCAGGGCGACTTGTCTTTCGAGAACGATAATTGCTCCGGTCTTCTTTTCGGAAAGGTTGGTAACTGCGCCTATAATTTCCTCTACTGTCTGTGAAAGTTGTTGATGTGACGAACTGCCGAAGCTGCCGGCCTGTCCTATTTTAATAAGCATTCTCCTGATTTCAGGCTGGAATGCCGCCACTGCGAGAATCAAAACGAGGATAAGGAAGGTGCTGTATAGATATTGCAGTCTTTCGAATTCGAAGCTGCCTATTAGAAGTTTAAGAATCATCGACCCGGCGAGCAGCAGAATAATTACTCCCCTGAACAAACGCTCGCCTCGTGTGCCTTCGAGGAAATTTACCGCCCAGTAAACAACAAGCCCTATCAATAAAAGCTCGATGAAAACTATCAACGGATTATAAGTTGCGATACGGTTGAAATATTCGATAATCGCGTCCAGCCACATTTGTGAAGCAAATTCCTTTTAGCTTTTCTGCTCTGGTTACCGTTTTACCTTATAGTATATTCAGAAAGTCTGCTTGGTCTGTCCTGCTGGAAAATCGAGTCGACATCGTCAATCATCATTGTTCCATTCAGCCTAAGCTGTCTCGAATGGTCGTCACTCCGCTCAGCAGCAGTCTCACCCATACCATGACAGCCGACAATCGATACCGCAAACGCAGTCAACATCAGCACAAGCAAAATACCTGGCAAAAATCTTCTCATTTGTCCTGCCCCAATCTCTAAATTAAACTTAAGTTCGGTACTAAACAAAGTTTACTAAATATAAGCTACTTTGTACAGCCATATTTTAACAGATTTCAGCTTAAATGTCAATTTAGGCAAACTTTGAATATTAAATTTTATTTCCCGCTATTTTAACTCCTGTAAAGTCCTGTTTTTTGATATTTTGCCTATTTTTTACCGGACTTTACAGGTATTTTGTCTATTGTTCCTTGAATTTTTTAAGAAATTTGCTAATCTCTGCAAAGTTATGGAATTTCCAGAAAAAACAACTATTCAGTCCTGTACGATAACGGTTATTCCGCGATATTGCGAGACCGACCAGGCGGGCGTGGTTCATCACGGCGTTTTCCCAATCTATTTCGAGATGGGCAGAACCGAACTTCTCCGCGCCAACGGCCTTGCTTACAAAGACCTCGAACGTGAAGGTTTTTATATGGTCGTCGCGGAACTGCACGTCAAATACCGCAGGCCGGCATACTATGATGAAAAACTGGATTTGATTACCGAATGTACAAAAGTATCCGCCGCGAAAATCGAGCATAGCTATAAATTGATTCGTCCCGGCGTGGGGCTGCTGCTTGCCGAAGGCTGGAGCATCCTTGCCTGCGTAGATGATAACGGTAAACCAAAACGTGTGCCGGAATTTATGTATCCGGGCTGAAACAGAAAAAGAGAATCTATTTAGAAGGAGAATAATATGACTAATATCGAGGTGTACAAAAAATCTTACGAACCAAAGGAAGTCATCAGCCAGGCAAATAAGGCATGCGGCTGGTTTGCTGCAATCGCCGCGTTTTCGCTGGTCAACTCTCTATTAATATTTTTTAAGAGCGAGACAACTTTTGTAATCGGACTCGGCATAACTATGATTGTGGACGGTATTATAGCAGTCGCCCGCGAAGAATCTGCTCCTGCAATGGCGAATTTTTTTACTGTTATCGGATTCCTGATAAATCTTATTCTAATCGGCGTTTTCGCCCTTATCTGGTTCTTGTCCAAACGTGGAAGTAAAATTGCTTATATTATAGGTATGATATTGTATTTGCTCGATGGTCTTCTTTTCATTCTCTTTAAGGACTGGTTTGGCGTCGCGTTTCACGCGTTCTTTTTGTATATGCTCATCGGCGGCTGGGGCTTTATAAAGGCAAAGGCAAATGCGGAAAGTCTCTTAGCGGCCGATGCAGCCAATCCGCTGCGAAAATCGAGCATAGTTATAAATTGATTCGTCCCGGCGTAGGACTGCTGCTGGCCGAAGGCTGGAGCATCCTTGCCTGCGTAGATGATAACGGCAAACCGAAACGTGTACCGGAATTTATGTACCCGGATGAATAGCCATCCGCCGTCGCTAATCCTCCGTCGCACTATGTGCTATGTAGGGCAGGCGAGCTATGGCGGACAGGCTCCGACACGAAGAAGAAAAGGAGTTTTGATTATTAACCACGGATTTCGCGGATTTGCACGGAGAGGTATTTGTTTTAACGGCAATAATAATTGCCAATAATTCAATAGCGTCAGTCCTTGCTTACAAGTAAACTTGACGCCGGCTTGACGCTTTGAATTTTCACCCAACGAGTGGGCAAAGCCTTTGTTAAAACAAAAAAATATCGTGAGGCAACAATTGAGTATTGAGAGAAAAAACCGCCGAAGGCGGACAAAAATTGAGGAAATAAAGGATTGGCAGAAAGTAGAGCAGGTGAGCAGGAGAACCGGAAAAAATTATAACAGGAAATCGAGGATTTTAGAATAATGGCAAAAACGCCTGAGATGATATTGCAACTCGTACGGTTTTCGGGAGGCAGGTCGCAATTAGAGGGACTTAATAGCTCGTTGTGGTTTCAGGATTTAGATGACGTAATTAGAAATCCTTATGATTACGAAAATCAAAGACTATTTATTAAAGAGGCAACGTGGATATTAAATAAAATTTATTCGCTTTATGATAAATATCAACTTAAATTTCATATGGACGATATATCCTTAAAAAAGTGCGTATGGATGTTGCAGATTGACGCACTTGACACATTAAGAGATTGTATTTTTTTGATAGAGCAAAATAAACATAGAATTGTTGGAAAGATGTTTCGAGATATTGTTGAGACTTTAGATTTTGCGTATTTGATTCGCAAAGATACTAAAAAACATTTGAATAAATGGTTTAACGGTAAAGAAATTAAGCATGCTGAGTATAGAAACTATGTCAAAAAGATAAAAGGTGTTAAGAAGAAAAAAGAAGCGGACAAGTTGTATCATGAGCTATCAAATTTTACACATCATACTTATTATGCATTAAAAAATTCTTACTCATTGGGCGGAGATAATATGATGGTATATGATAGCCATGCACCAGATATGTTAGTATTGCCAGAAACAATTTCGCAGTACTTGTGGATGATAAGTTTTTTAATAAAAAAGTTTATAAAAGAAATGGAAGATTCAAAAATATTTAATGACGGGGAATTTATTACCCACGGTGGAGAATAGTGGTAAGCGGTAAGGGAGAAGGATTAATAATAAATCTACGCAGTCGGCAGGTTGAAGCAACAGGCAGGCAGATTGATAAACTTGTATATGAATTGTATGGACTAACGGAAGAAGAAATAAAAATTGTTGAGGTATTACTATGAAAAAATGTATCTTGATATTGTGTTTATTTGGTTTTCTTTTAGTAACTGGATGCAGGCAAAAAAAAGAAATTCAATTAACGCCAGACACTTTTCCAGAATTTTGTAAACTTAAATTCACTAAAGTTTATATTTCCACTGGTACCAGACGTGGTGGTTATGAATATTACATTGATGACCCTAAAAAAGTTGAGGTTATTAAATTGTGTCTTCAAAGAGCAAAACATATGAAATTCGATTTAGAACGATTGTCAAAAATGAGGGAAACCCAAAAAAACGAAAATTTAGAAATGCTGATTTTTGAAACCAGAAATACAATGTATAGCTTGCAGTTTTGCTGGAACGATGAATTTGTTTATGGATTCTGGTGGGAGTCAGCACCTCTGCTGAAGGTTTTTGAGAAATGGCAGTTGTTTGAAGAATTATCCAAAGCGGATCCCGCCTGGCCAGTGTTCACTCTCAATTACCCAACAGATACGAATACATTCCGGTTGCCTCCATATGATAGAAATGAACCGAATAATAAATCAATAGAACCAAACGAATCGATAGGGTTAATGCTCTAAATTGTGGGCAAACTGATGAAGAAGTCAGAAATTCTATGACTGAAAGAGAATACCTCAAATTTAGAAAATCTATCGAAGAATCCGCCGAATAAATCGGCGGGCTTTCGGATAAAATTATAATTATTTGGGGGATTGCGATTTGTCAGGAAAGTTCAGGGAAGCCCCGATGAGATAGCCGAAGCGGGGAATAGGCGAACAGGAGAACAGGTGAGCAGGAGGAACGGATTTAAAATTTGAAAGTTCAGATTTGAGAAATAAACCCTGCCATAGTGATGGCAGGGCTAACCATGACGTAATTATTTTTGGATCCCTACCTTCGCAGGGACAGGTTTTGCGATTTATCGGGAAAGTTAAAATGGAAGAAATAAACAGGGCGATAAAGCCGCATGGAGGATACCGAAAGCTGCGAAGTTTTCAGACAGCTCAAATAGTTTATGACGAGACAGTAATTTTCTGTAACAGATTTATTGAAAGAATGTCGCGCACGCGCGACCAGATGGTTCAAGCGGCACGAAGCGGCGTACAGAACATTGCCGAAGGCAGTATGGCTTCGGCAACATCAAAGAAAATGGAGTTGAAATTGACGGGGGTGGCGCGCGCCAGCCTGGAAGAACTGCTGTTGGATTACGAAGACTTCCTTCGGCAGCGAAGTCTAAGAATGTGGCTGAAAGATTCGCCTGAAGCACTGGCGGTTAGGGAATTTTATAAGTCGGACGGGTCAGACAGGTCGGACAAGTCGGACAGATTTGATATTAAAACAGCTAATGCAGAAACATCTGCTAATACCCTTATCTGTTTGATTAACCAGGCGAGTTTTCTTTTGGGACGGCAAATCCAGAAGCTGGAACAGTCTTTTTTGAACGATGGCGGATTCTCGGAGCGTCTATACCAGATGCGCAGTCAAACACGGCGGCATAATTCTTAACGCTTTTATGGGTTCCGGAACAACAGGAGTAGTCGCTAAACAATTAGGCAGGAATTTTATTGGTATTGAAATTGACCAATCTTATTTTGATATAGCAACTCAAAGAATAGATAATACTTCAAGAGAACAAAGTCTGTTTGTAACACCTCTATCAAAGAGTAAAGCTATACATTGCCAACTTAGCCTTTCATAAACTATTGTACCTTATCAAAAAATGAAAGTGTTATATCGGTACAAAACCCCAGTTAGATAGGACTTTGACCCATCGAATAAACCTGGGGGCTAAATTGGTGCGGGATAAAAACCCCCGGTAAAACCGGGGGCTAAATATTTTTGAACGACGAACCCTGCCAAGGTATTGGCAGGGCTAATCACGACATAATTATTTTTGGATTTGCGATTTATCTGGAAAGTTCAGCGAAGCAAATTTCCCAAAATACAGTTGTGCGGCATTGTCATAGGCTCTTGCGGCTTGCTCTTCTGTTTCGAATCTGCCTAAATATATACGCTTGCCATTATGGGTTATATATGCCCGCCATAGATTTTTATCGCTGTCGTAAGAGACGCCTTTGTATTTTGAGCTGCAAGGTCTTAACACTTTTCTGACGTTGCAGGCGTTTTGTCTGGGTGTAGCAATTCTTAAATTCGCTTTTCTGTTGTCCAGGCCGTTATGATTTTCATGGTCAACGAAATATCCTTGGGGAGGGCGCATAATCTGCTGGTGCATAGCAATTGTCGTCTGTCTGCCGTTTTTGAGGCCATAACGTTTGGCATAAAAAGTGTCGCGCTTCGGGATGGCATACCAGTTATGTTTATTAAGCTTTTCAAAATCTTCGACATCTACGATTGCATATTGGCCACGAGACAGACGAATCCGCCTAAAAGGATAGCCGTAACGCAGTCGCCTGTAAAAAATCGCAATGGCAATGAGCCAATCGGCCAATGGCGGATGGATTACAAAGTCAAATTTAATGGGAATTATAATTTTGATGGGACACCTCTATAAAGAATTGAAGATTATTACGATCAAACCCTAAATCCTAAACCCTAAGCACTAAACAAATTCAAAATACAAAACCTAAATGTTCAAAACCGTGTTGTTTGGGTAATTTTAGATTTTGGTAATTAGGATTTGTTTCCACCGTAAGGCATCCTGCGGAGGATTTAGATATTATGATTTCGGATTTAAGTTAGGTAATCGCCTAACTATGCCGGTATTATACCATATTTTTAACAAAAATCAAGCAAAAAATGGGAAAAACGCGACATAGCTGATGAATGAATGGCAGCAGTTAGGTATAATGAAAAAAACGGTATTAATGAGGAATATTAATGAAAACAGTTTTTTGTTTATCGCTGATAGGCCTATTTTTGTCGGCTGGGCCGGCGGTCGCTGATACTTTTGTCAATACTCAAAACGGCGAGACATATCACGGATTTTTAATCGGCGATTCAAACGCGGGGCTTTCCGATGTCAATACTATTGAAAAAGGAATCATCGAGGTAAACTTAAGCCAGTTCAAAGTAACCCGCGACAGGGCCGGCAGAAACAATACTGTTGCGCTCCTGTCGGTGCCGGACGTAATAATGCTCGGAATGGAAACCAAGGCTTTCGAAGACGCAATCAAACAGGCCGCATCGAAAGGGCCGCTTTTTATTCTTATCGAAATAGATTGTCCCGGCGGTCGCGTCGATTTGGCAATGAGAATGTGTTCGGCCGTTCAGGAAACCACCAACTGCAATACGTACGCCTATATAAAAGGCGGCACCTGCGGCGGGGCGTATTCGGCTGCGGTGGCGCTGTCGCTTTCGTGCGATAAAATTTATATGTCGCCGGGTACGGTTATAGGCGCCGCCACGATGATTTCGGTGAACGATGAAGGTAAGCCTGTGGAAATAAAACAGGCACTCGGCGAAACCGTAGGCGAAAAAATGAGTTCGGGCTGGAGAAATTATCTCGCTTCGCTGGCTTCGGAAAAGAACCGGCCCGCCGTATTGGCAAAAGCGATGGAAAGCAAGGATATCGAGGCTATCGAAATCAACAAAAACGGAAAAAGACTTTTTATAGAGTCGGTAAACAAAAAGCCTGACGATATTGTGGTAAAAACGTGGTCGAAGAAAGATTCGATATTGACGCTTACCGCCGAAGAGGCCGTCGAGTGCGGCATGGCCGACAAACTCTACGCCAACCGGCAGGATTTGCTGGCAGACCACAACGCTCTGTCGGCTCAGATAATTCCCGATGTATCCATGGCAAAGGCCAGAGAGATTTACCAGCGGATAGAAAAAAGTCTCAAACGGATAAACGCTTCGATTGACCTCGGCGTAAAACAGCTTAAGGCTACCAAGTCGCGCGGCCAGGCTCTGAAAGCGATGAGGAATATTATAAACGACGCACAGTTCGTGCTGGGGCTCAAGAGAAAATTCGGGGACGATGTTCCGGTTGACGAGAAGAAGGTTCAGGATTACCTGAACGATGTCAAGGCCGAGTATGACGCGTTGAGAACCGCAAGATAATCTTCGGGCTAATCGAAAAGTTCACTGAACCTGCCGGCGATATCGCCTGCCTTGCAGAGTGTTTCACCGATAAGAATCGCTGTCGCGCCGCATTTTTTTATCTTCTCGATATCCTGCCTTGTTTTTATTCCGCTCTCAGCGACAAGTCCGTTCGTCTGCCCGGCAAGTTCGGCGAGTCTTACTGTCGTATTCAAATCGACCTGCATCGTTTCAAGGTTGCGGTTGTTTATCCCTATCACGCTGTAATGAGCCATTGGAAAACCAATCAGGCTCCTTACCCGCAAAAGCGTCTCCGCGCTGTGCACCTCCAGTAATACCGACAGTGTAAGTTCCGCCGCCAGAATTATTAAATCCAGTATCCTGCCGTCCGTCGGCTCGAACGCCTCGGCTATTAGCAGTATCGCGTCGGCCCCGGCCGCACGTGCTTCGTAAATCTGATATTCGTCGATGATAAAATCTTTCCGCAAAACCGGCAGCGAAACAGCGTCTTTGATTTGCGTCAGATATTCGAGCCTGCCCTGAAAATATTTTTCATCGGTCAGAACACTGATGGCGTCTGCGCCGCAGGACTCGTAAATTTTCGCGATTTTCACAGGGTCGAAATCCGGCCGGATAATCCCCGCTGATGGCGAGGCTTTTTTCACTTCCGCGATAATGTTTATATTCCGCAGATTCGGCTTTGTTACGGCCTTGTGAAAATTCCTGCACCTGGGCAGATTTTTTATCTGCTCTTTGAGATGCTCGATGGAAACAGCTTTTTTCTGCTGTTCTACTTCATTCCGTTTGTGGCCGATTATTTCTTTGAGTATATTTGCCAAGATATTATCCTGCCGCACTGACAAAACCCATTCGAAGCTGGCTTAGCGCTCCGGCCAGGAATTTCTGTTCCTGCTCGGTAAGATTTCCTTTTGTTTTCTGCTCAATCGCTTCGAGCATATCTATATGGAACTTTGCCAGCGGCAAATCCCTTTTCGGCGTTTTGTCGTTTTCGTCGCCTATAAGTCCCATAGCGAAGAACGCCTGTGTCGCCAGCAGGCTGATTAGAGAATTGAAATCACCCGGCGGCAGCGTTTGAGACTCTTTTTGGGGCTTGGGTTCTTCTTTGTCCTTTAGAACCTCTTTTTCCTTCTGCGCCTTGTTCTTCCAGTCTTCGTCAATTATTATTTTCTTTTCCTGTTTTTTTTCTTCTGCCATATTTATCTCCGGATTAAACCACGAATTAACACTAATAAGCACTAATTTTTATTCAGCCTAACTGTGATAACTTTCTACACGACTTATCCCATAAATTTTTTCGCATTTCGAGAGCTGTTTGAAAATAATTGGTTTCATTTGGCGTATCACAAAATAATCTTATTTTTTGCAGTACACCATCAGAAGCATATAAAAGTGAATTATAGTAAAATTCTTTTAACTTTGCAAAAGTGTATTTTTTTATGGTCTCGATATCTTTTGTGCGCGGTACATATGGGTCGTTTAATTCAAATTGATTAATATTTTCTGGATTTAATAAAATCCTCATCCATACCAAAGTGGAGCGATAACGATTCTCTTTGATTTCGTGATTCTTAATATCATATACTTTTCTTTTCTCGAAGATTGCAGTAAAGTATGTTCCTATTAAACTACCAATTCCCAACAAACCCACAATTGAAATAATCGTTTGAATATTCATGCTACACCATAAATTTATTTGTCTCATTGTTAATTCGATGTTCCTTACTTTTCCTATTTAATCGGTGATTAAAATTTTTGTGTAAATTCGTGTTCATTCGTGGTTAATTTCATCTCTTGTATTTTCTCATACTTTTTTTGATATCGCCTTTTTGCTGACGGGCCTTGATTTTTTCCCGTTTGTCGTACTGGCGTTTTCCGGTTGCCAGCGCCAACTCGATTTTCGCATGGCCGGTATCGGAAAAATATATCCGCAGCGGCACAAAAGTAAAACCCTTCTGCCGCAGTTTGCCGTCAATCTTTTTTATCTGCCGCCCATGCAGCAGGAGCTTGCGTTTTCTCAAAGGTTCGTGATTCCTTGCTCCGGCCTGTTCATAAGGTGAGATATTGCAGCCGATTAGCCAGCATTCATTTCCGTCGATTCTTGCGAAAGCGCCTTTCAAATCCGCGCCGCCCCGTCGCAGCGACTTGACTTCACTGCCCAAAAGCACCATGCCGGCCTCTATCTTCTCGATTATCTCATAATCGAAAAAGGCCTTACGGTTATCCATTTTCGGTATATGTTTAATCTTTTTTTCGTCTTTCGCCATAATCGTATAATACCACAACAGGCTTAGGAAACGCCATACCATTTTTTGATTGTATCTCTAAGTTCGGCCTCGTCCTGTGCCATTACAAGCTCCCTGCGGACTTTTCGCGGCTCCTCGTGGCTTCTGCCGTATTGAGAAAGAAATTTTCTGAAGTACCAGACGCATTTTCTGGACTCGTACAGTTCCTTAAGCAGGTCTAAATGTTCGAGTATAATCTGGCCCTGTTCCTTTATGTCCGGCTGGTATATTTCTTCTTTCCCTTCGAGCAATTCTTTTATCTGCCTAAAAATCCATGGTTTTCCTATCGCTCCTCTTGCGATAGCCACACCGTCAATGCCGCTTGTCTTGAGTTTATTGACAATATCGTGTGCCTCGAATAAATCTCCGCTGCCGATGATGGTCGTCGCCGGATATTGTTTTTTCAGTTCAGCCAGAACGTTCCAGTCCGCGCTGCCCCTGAAGTATTGCGAAGTGGTTCTGCCGTGGACAATCAGTCCGTCAATTCCGCCTGCGACGGCGTCGGCGCAAATCTGCAAAAAATCTTCACGGGCCCCGGCGCTCTCATCGAGGCCGATTCTCAGTTTCATCATAAGCGGGCAGGTAACGGCGTCTCTGACTGCGCGGAAAATTTCGAGTATCAGCTTCGGATTGCCGAGCATAGCGCCGCCTCTGCCTCGGCGCAAAACCTTCGGAGCGGGGCAGGCAAAATTCAAATCTATTATATCGTAGCCGGCGGCGAGAAAATTCCGGGCCGCCTGCGCCATTATTTTCGGCTCTGTTCCGAGCAATTGCCCGCCGATTGGATGTTCTTCGTTTCTGAGCCGGTGAAAATCTTTCGCAAGCAGAGGTTTATAACATGCGGATGTATCGAGCATAACGCCGCTGAAGGTCAGTTCGCAGCCGAAACGTCTGGCAAGCGTTCGCATTGCCCGGTCGCTGTAGCCGCTCAGCGATGCCTGCATAACAGGCGTATTAAGTTTTATATTTCCTATTTGCACTTAAGCGGGCTTATCAGAAGTAACGGTTTCTTTTCTTGCGCGTCTCGACTCAGGCTGAGGTCGGGCGGCAAAACAGACAAACGAAACCAGAACAAGTCCGGTCCCGGCGGCAAAGAGGATTACCCTCGACATTTTTAAAGTCGCCCGCTGCAGCCGGGCGGGAATCCGCTCTTGAGAAACCCTCGGATTTTCATCGTCATTCGACCACTCGAGCACGGCCCTGGCCTGGGTAAGTGTATCTGTGGTTATTTCCACAGCCGGCATATTTGGTTCCTCCGGCTTTTGACCCAAATTTGCGGGGACAAGACGCTTTAGCATATTGGGGTCTTTGTTTATCCGGCTAATCAGTTCTTCCTGGTCGCGCATAATCTGTTCTATTTTCCTGTTGTTCTGTTCGGATTGTTTTGTGGCCGCTTTTATTTTGTAAAGATTTTTCCACTCCGGCCCGAGTACCGCCAGCGTTACGGAAAGAATCCCTATCGCGGAAAATAAGGAAAAGAACGCGGCTCTGCTGAATTTTTCAAGTTTTTCCACTACTCTGCTCACCTAAGCAAAAATTACGGATATATAATACTCGGCGATTTTGTAAAATCAAAAGTCAAATTTCTATTTTTCATCGGCAGGTAAATCTTGCTGTCGGCCGGTTTTTTTGGAGGCTTCTTCGGATTTACTAAACCCGCAATTCGGACATCTGTCGATGCAGCCGTCTTCGCTTTGATAGTCGAGGCTGAAACAATTGCCGCATTTTTCACAGGTCGTCGCCGCGTACGCAGATTCCTGTCCGCATTTTGGGCATTTAAAAACCGGCGTCGGAAGTCCCGCCCCGACAGGGCCTTTTTCAAGAAATTCTTTTTGGCTTATCTCAAACTTGCTGCCGCACTGCGGATTTTTACATAAAAGCTGAACCATCCCGCTTGAAACATCCGATTCGCCCGACCTGCCCGGCCGATTTACCACAGCCGCAATAATCACAACTGTAACAATACAGGCCAGCACGATGCAGGCGATGGCGATACCTGTCAAAGTTCTCTTTTTAGCCTTTTTGCTCCGCCATAAGCCGTTCAATATAGGTTTGAGCTTTTTCCATATATTCTTACGTTTGCGCGAAACAGCCATTTTGCCCTTATCCTAAAATAATTCTGTACTTTATGCCACCAAGAGTATAATACTTTTTAGAATAAAAACCAGTCTAAGATTAATTTAGGGTCTGGGAAATATTACGAAAGGGAATACAAACAATAAACAGAGGTACATTAAAGGATTGAACAATATCGTACAGGAGAAAATAGAAATTGAAAAGTCAGTACGGCCGAGCCTGGCCGGATTATTGATGTGGGTAATACCGGCATCGGCAGGGGCGTTTTTGCTGCTATTCCGGCTGGCTGACGTAGCCGGACTGCATCGCGACGAAGCAACCTTTGGCTTATTTGCGGAAATGATACAGAATGGCTTTCGACCGTTGCGGGGTTACTTTAATTTTTACACTTCTCCGGTTCACTCTTATATAATCGCTCTTTTTTTCAGCCTTTTTGGCGAATCTATATGGTCGCTCAGGGCCAGCGGTGTTCTCTTTAATCTCGTCGCAGTCTGGGCGTACATAGATGTGCTAAGGCGCATATCGCCCCGTGAAGCATTATGGACGCTTTGGTTTCTCGTCACGCTGCCGGCATTCATCGTTATGTCACGTATTGCTGGCGAAAACTATGCAATGAACCCATTATTCCTGTTTGGCGGAATATGGTGCTTTTATGTCCTCGGGCTGAAAGGACAATCGAAATGGGTAAACCGGGCCGGGTATTTCCTGACTGGTTTTTCGTTCTTTCTCGGATGCTGGAACCATATTGTTTTTGCGCCTGCGGCGTTAACTGTCGTTATTGTTTATCTTATTGCTTCGCGGATAAAAATAACAAAAATATCGGTCGTCCTGTTATGGTTTGCCGCCGGTGCGATAATCGGCGCCATACCCAAGTTGTACGGCGCGGCATTTCTCGGTTATCCACTGTTTCCGGCAACCGGCCGGACGACGCACTGCGACTTTAGAGAAGCGTTTTTAAATATGGTATATACATTGGGCGGCGATGCACTTTACATAAGAGCCTGCGGAAAAATACTTTTCTCTGTTAACTGGTTTTTGCCTTTGTGTGTTCTTGGTTTGGCAGGTGTTGTTTTTCGCCGCGATGTGCCGCCGCAAAAAAGGAAAATCTGGATTGCCGCGGCAGCCTGTGCGATTTTGAGCTTTCTGGGAACATTAGCGATTACGCCGAACGGACTGGTAGGCTCCAGGATATGGCTTTTGCCGTTATGGTTTGTACCGCTGCTTCTTGCATCGGCATTATCGACCTGCCCGAAAATGATTAGAGTCGGATTGGGTACCGCCATAATCATAACCAACATTGCCGCAATAAGCGTAAACTACTTCTATAATTTTCTTCAGGATAAAGGAACTCCGCTGGCGTCGGTCTACGTTGGCGGCCGGTACGATAACAGTTGGGACTTCATCGACCTTCGGCCTCTGGTAAACAAACTCGCCGACTATAATAACAAACCAATTTACATAGAGGATTTTAACGCCGACCGGCTAAAATTCCTGTTGCCGGCAGATTGCAGGACCAGGGCAAAGATAATAGAAGACCTTGTCAATAATGATAATGCCGAACCCGGCAGTATTATTGCTTTTTATAATATTAAGAGTCGTATTTTCCCGCCTAAGATTGATATAGGCAGAGCTGCGGGAATGAAAAAAGAAGAACTATGCACGCTGCATTATGTCGTTTTTGAGATTGCCGGAGTAAAATAAATCTTATCTGATATCTGGAAATATTACGAAAGGAACCGATATGACTAATGTTGTTCTTTATTTGATTTTGGGCCTCGTCGCCGGAATATTAAGCGGCCTCATCGGCATAGGCGGAGCTACGATAATAATTCCCGTACTGGTTCTAATGTTCGGCCTTTCCCAATATATGGCACAGGGCACAACACTTGCGCTGATGGTTCCGCCGATAGGAATACTTGCCGCATGGACATATTATCAGAAGGGCTTTGTCGACCTGAAAATCGCCGGTTTCGTATGCCTGGGCTTTTTAGTCGGCGGTTTGTTAGGCGCAAAACTCGCCATTGGAATACCCGAGCAGATATTGAAAAAAATCTTCGGAATATTCCTGCTTATCGTTTCGCTGCGAATGATTTTATTTAAATAGCCTGGATAATTATCCCAGCCAGAACACTTATAACCACCAGAAGGGCGATAACAAAAAGCGTATCCTTGAAACTTTTATTTTCCCTGACAAGCACTAAAAGTCCCAATCCTCCCGCCGCGCACAATCCCGCGACCAGAGAACCGAAGCTGATTGTCCCATCTGCGAACAGTTTGGCCAAAAGTACTGACGCGAAACAGTTGGGTATCAATCCAATCAGCGATGCCAGAAACGGCTGAAATACCGTTCCGCTCAGCAGCATTTCCGCGATTCTTTTTTCACCGACTTTTTCGATAATCAGATTTAATATGGCCGAGAGAACAAGCAAATAGATAAAGATTTTAATACTGTGCTGCAGCGGATGAAGAACCAGCGCTTTGAATTTCGAGTGTTTCTCGTCCAAATCATGGGCGCAGCAGCCCGCATGGTGCTCGTGTTCATGTTCGTCTTCGTGATGATTATCCGCGATGGCAGGGGCGGCTTGTTTCTCTGCCGGCAATCGCCGCAAAAGCAAATCAACCCCGATGCCTGCGATTATCGCGATACCAGCCTTGATAGCGATAAGAGTCCAGACCATATGTGCCTTGCCCGGCATAGATAGAAGTACCGGCACAGCCTCGTCCGAGGTCGATAGAAAAACCGCCAGCAGCGTTCCAATCGATATCAGCCTTTTGACGTACAGCGCCGAGCCTACCACAGAAAAGCCGCATTGCGGTATGCATCCGAACATCGCGCCAACCACCGGATTGAACATTCCGAACCGTGTCAGGATAGAACCCATACGGTCGCCGTATCGATATTCGAGAAACGAAACGAAAAAATAAATCACCACCAATAACGGCAGCAGTTTTAGCGTATCAACTAAAGCTTCTGTCAGAAATTCCATCATTTATCTCCAAAAAATAATTCTAATACTTATGGCAATCTCTAAAAATTGTTTTCCCGGTCATTTCGACCGAAGTCAGCGAAGCTGACGGAGCGGAGAAATATTTTTTAAAACAGATTTCTCCCCCTGCGAGGGTTTACGCTTTGCTCCAACGACTACGACCTGATAAATCAGGTCTCCGCTCGAAATGACAGTGAGCGTTTTTTTGATTTTTAGATTCAACCTTATCTGCATTGAGTACACAGACCTTTAATCTGCAATAAGTGAGATTCCACTTTGCATTTGAGATTTTTTTCAATCAACCGGGAAATTTCACTGAAGTTGCAGTAATCGACCTCTTCGGTTTTTTTGCATTTGGTGCATATAAAATGATGATGATGATGTTCGTCCGGTATGGAGCACAGCGAATAATGGAGCTGCCTGTCTTCTGAAAGCACCTGTACTAAAATGCCGATATCTTTCAGTTCGTCCAGTATCCTGTAAACCGTGGGCAGCCCGATTTTCGGCAGTGTTTTCCTGAGCCTCTTATGAACATCGCAGGGCTTCATCTGCGTATTATTTTTCAGAAAAAGCTTTATGACCGCCTTGCGCCGGGGCGTGATTTTCATCAGGTTGCCCTTCAAAACCTGCAGGAACCTGTCCATATCGCTCCTTTTCTAAATAGAAACCGTTTCTATTTAGATTATAACAGGGGATAATACTTTGTAAATAAAAATAATTTCTATTTATAACAGGAGAAAATACTGCTGTTTCCTTCGTGTCTTAGTGCCTTTGTGGCTACATCTTGGCGTTTTTAATTTTCGTCCATTCGTCGCGAAGAGTTGCTGTACGATTGAAAATCAATTTGCCATTCTTACTATCAGAATCAACGCAGAAATAACCGAGTCTCTCAAACTGCCATCTGCTCGAAGCCTTTGCCTCTTTAAGATAAGGCTCGACTTTGCAATTATTGATAACTTTCAATGAATTCGGATTAAGATATGCGGTGAAGTCTTTTCCTTCCTCGACTTCATCAGGATTTTCTTTTGTGAAAAGATGTTCGTAAAGTCTCACTTCTGCGTCTATCGCTGTTTTAGCGCAGACCCAGTGCAGTGTGGATTTTACTTTTCGCCCGTCCGGAGCGTCTCCGCCGCGGGTAGCGGGGTCGTAAGTGCATCGCAGCTCGGTTATATTTCCCGCCGAATCCTTTATTACGTTTGTGCAGGTAATAAAATACGCATAACGCAGACGGACTTCTCTGCCGGGAGCAAGCCGGAAGAATTTTTTCGGCGCATCTTCCATAAAATCGTCGCGCTCGATATAAATCTCTCTCGAGAATGGCACCTGTCTTGTGCCTGCCGCCGGGTCTTCAGGATTATTTATCGCGTCGAGATGTTCGACTTGTCCTTCGGGATAATTTTCAATAACAACTTTTAGCGGATTAAGTACAGCCATTACGCGCGCACTCGATTTATTTAATTCTTCGCGCAGGCAGTGCTGCAGAAGCGCAAAGTCGATTGTACTGTTGAATTTATTTACGCTGATTTTATCGCAGAAATTTCTTATCGCCGCCGGCGAATAACCCCGCCGCCTCATTCCACAAATCGTCGGCATTCTCGGGTCGTCCCAGCCGGAAACTAATCTTTCCTGCACCAGCTTGAGCAGTTTTCGTTTGCTCATAACGGTATATGTCAAATTCAAGCGGGCGAATTCTATCTGTTGCGGATGATAAATGCCGAGCGAATCAATGAACCAGTCGTACAATGGTCTGTGATTTTCAAATTCGAGCGTACAGATTGAATGTGTGATTTTTTCAAGAGAATCTTCCAGCCCGTGTGCCCAGTCGTACATCGGATATATGCACCACTTATCGCCGGTGCGGTGATGCGATGCGTGAACAATCCGGTACATCACAGGGTCGCGCATATTGAAATTCGGCGAGGCCATATCTATTTTCGCGCGGAGCGTTTTTGCCCCGTCAGGAAATTCGCCTTTTCGCATTCTCTCGAACAGGTCGAGATTTTCTTCGACGCTTCTATTTCGGTAAAGACTATCCTTACCGGCTTCTGTCGGTGTCCCCCGGCTTTGGCGTATCTGTTCTGCGTTAAGGTCGCAGACATAAGCTTTGCCTTTCTTTATAAGGTCAACCGCCCAGTCGTACATCTGCTGAAAATAATCAGAGCCGAAGAAAAGATTCTGACCCCAGTCCCAGCCGAGCCATTTCACATCTTCCTTTATCGAATCGACGTATTCCTGTTCTTCTTTTTCGGGGTTGGTATCGTCAAATCGCAGGTGGCATTTTCCATTAAATTCTTTTGCGATGCCGAAATTAAGGCAGATGCTTTTTGCGTGCCCTATATGCAGATAGCCGTTCGGTTCCGGCGGGAATCGAGTCTCGACCCTGCCGTCCCATTTGCCGCTCTTGCAGTCATCAGCCACAATTTGCCGAACAAAATCAAGTTTTTGCTGACCTTCGTTTTCCAAAGCCATATAAACCCTTAGTATTTAAGACCTTATATTAAACCAAATATTATACCCCAACTGTTTTTCCCGTCAAGATTATACTCCGAAAGCCCCTAACTTTATGTTGGGGGTTTTGTAACCCAATATTTTAAAATTGCTTCCAAAAAATTCTGTCTATCAAATCCATCTGAAACATTCAGCCACAACTCCGAAGGCTTGCTACGGTAGAGGAAATATGACGCTATCGAGAACCGTTCGATAATTTCGTCAGATATGTTTCCTGGAGAATTGATAAGATTTTTACTGATTGCCTCATAAATCGAATCAGGATTGTCTAAAGCAAAATCGCCCAGGTCTATTATGTTGAAAAAATCTATTACAAATACCGCGTAAACCTGCACTTTCTTCTTGCTGCCTTGTGGTTTAATTTTGAAAGACTTGTCTATATGTACGATTTTTAATTTTTTCAAATCGCCTGTCCACCTGTAAGTTTGTTTTTTAAGAGCGGCCAGTTTCTCGATTTTTTTCTTTAGTCCCGCCGCTTTTTCGAATTTTAGTTCCTTCGCGGCAGTCTGCATTTCCGTCTGAAATTTTTCAATGGCCCCGGCCGGATTTTTACCTGCCTCAAAAGCGTCTCTTAAAATAGTTTGATATTCTTCAGGGCTGATTTTACCGCCGCATACTCCCACGCAGGCATCCATCTGCAGATATGGACAGCTTTGCGTCTGTGCGGGATTATTTACAAGGTCGCTTTTCTTGCACAGCTTGAACGCATCTTCAATGGCCTTCAAAAAAACCGTTGCTGTCCTTTGTCCCGGAAAAGGCCCGAGTATTTCTTCCGCATTTTTGAAGGTCGGTTTTTTCGTAATTGAAAAGGATGGAATTTTTTCGCTCAAATCTATTTTGATAAACCACGGCAGGACTAATGTTATATGGTCCTTGTAGTTTTGACCGAATAGTTTTTTTGCCGCGTAGAAGTGTTTTACCGCCAGCCGGAATCTACATCGGCAGGGTGAATAATAAATTTTTGCGGTAATGCTTTTCAGGTCGGCGCGTTTATTGGATTCGATTTTTTCAGCGAGTTTGCTTTTTACGGCCCTTTTAATATTAGCGGTAGTTAAAAGCACTATCGGCAGGTTTTGGCCGTCCGCAAAAAAAACAAGACCTGCCGAATTCGGCAGGCCTGATAGTTCGTCATTAATAGAAAGGCAGTTTTCAAAAATTTCCTCTGCCTCTGTTTCCATCATACTCTAAGACCGCACAGCACAGCGTCGAAAACCATTATTCCGTTAACAATGCCCTGTGCCTTACAGGTATATTTTTTTCTTTCGTAACCCGTAATATGGCCGAGCAGATAGAGCCTTGAGCCGGGTTCGACCGGTTTTCTGAACTTCGCATCTTCGATACTCGCAAAACCGATAAAACCCGTCTTTTCGTAAACTCTTTTTATAAAAACGCTCGAAAGCTGCGCCGCCGCTTCAATCATTATCACCGCCGGCATAATTGGTCGGCCGGGTATATGTCCGCGAACCCAGAATTCATTTTCTGTTATGTCTTTATAGCCGAGAATAAGGAATTTTTCCTTATCGTACCAGATAATTCCGTCGAGATGCTGCATTTCATATCTCTGCGGATTTACTTCTTCGATGGCTTTTTTATCGAAAATTATTTTGTTAAGGTCTATCTTTGATAAATCAAATAGTTGTACCGGAGGCATCGATGTCCTTTCTTAACTTCAGAAAGCAGCGTTTCTGATAAGTGACTTATGTTGAGTCAACAACTCCCCTCTTCCATCTCTAACCGGATGCAAGCAAAGGATCAGGTTTTGCAGCCTAATTACTTACTCTACGACTCTCATTTCAAGAACTTTGTTCCTGACGGTCTGAGCGGCCTGCTTAATCATCTGCATTTGTTTGCGGACTCTTGTTCCGGCAGCTTTATTTCCGCCCTGTGCCTTGCTGATGTCGCTTTCGGCTTCTTCTATCAATCTCTTGAGTTCTTCGTATTCCTGCATAATTGTCTCCATACAAAAAATGTTCAATGAGGAATTTAACCTGTTAATAGGCTATTGTCAAAAAAAATCGCCCTTTTTAAAGCAAAAATAAGGGTATTATTTAAAAAGTTTTTTCGTCAGTTCCGCGACCCTTTGGCCGGCTCTTTTGCACTGTGAAACAGCCCTTTCATCAGGACTGCCGATAGCTACCGGACCATAATGGTCGCCTTGCGGATCGCCCTGGACAACCATTCCGTGAATCAGCATAGCCTCTAAAATGCCCATAATCGTGGTTTCATTTCCGCCGCCAATGTTGGCGGAACTGGCAAACGCGGCGCCTACTTTGCCTGACAATTTGCCGTGCTTACTCACAGAATCCGTAAAAAGCTGCATAATCGGAGCCGCCATCTGACCATAATATGTCGGCGAACCTATCACAATCGCGTCAGCAGCCAGAAGGTCGGCGACAACTGTCTTTTCGACAGACTTGCACTCTGTTGCTAATCCATTGTCATTCATAGATTTAGCTATTATCTCGGCCATCTTTTTTGTATTGCCGCTTTTGGAAAAATAAACCACAAGCCCCTTTGACATAAAGATTCCTTTCAATGCGAAACAAGCATATTTTAAAGTAAAGTCCAATAATTGCACGTTTTTTTATTAAAAAAGTGCTTTTTTTCGATATGGCAGAGACTACCTGTTAAAGTCGTTAAATCCTGCACAATTTAACATATATGGCCGCCAAGACACTAAGATTTTGTATCTCGTATTTGGATAAAATTGGTTTTCGAAAAAGAAATAGGTGCTATGGCGGACAAGTTTCGCAGATATAAAAGATGTTTTTTCGCCACGAAGGCACGAATCTACATTAGAGAAAATTCTTTATCAAGAGCATTGCTTTGCTTCGACCAGTATGGCACAGACGATACTTAATTTTATTATTTTGACTATGTATTTCAAAATATGGATGAAATCTTTGATTGAAATATCTGCTAACATTGTTCTTATTTGTTTTAATACTATTGGGAAAACAATCATTTATTTTATGTGCTATTTCCGTTGTCGTTAAGTATTGATTTTCTCTCAGCAAAGCTAGCAAGATGGCATCCTCTAAATCTTTTGGCCTTTCTTTAGGAATATTTGACAAAATTTTATTTTTTGATTCAGAAATTTGCGGATACTTCTTTAAAAAACTATTATAATAACTATTAAAATCGGAATTATTATAGATAATATCAGATTTCAATTTGGTTTTGATTTTTTGTAATCCCATTTTTATTTGTTGGCTATCACGGTCACGAAATTCTTTTTCCGTATCGATATCTCCTTTGCGCTTTCTTTTTAAATTTCTCTGAAATCTTTTTTCAAAATCAGCACCTATGAAAATCTGATAGACTTTATTGAGCCCTTTATAGTTAGATATAAAAATTTCAACTTCCTTCGGAGACCGAAAACCTGTGATAATAAATGGAACATCTTTTATTTTATCTAAATGAGAAAGAGTTTGTTCGACTACAATAGATGGTGAATCTATTAAAACTTTTTCTGCAAAATCTGCAATATTAACTGATGAATTTATTCCATGCCTTTCATAAAAACTCAAATGCATGAAATCGCTAGCTTCTATGTGATAATAGTTATATTTATCACTTAAAAATTCACCAAGAGTTGTTTTACCAGCGCAAGGCAATCCACAAACTAAAAAAGCAGGGGTGTCAAAGAGAGATAACGTTTTTTGTATAATGTTTTCTTTTTTACTGTTTTTAATCTTAATATCTAAAAAGGTTAGCATTTTTTTAAAGGCGCCAGCTCTAAAGTCGTATTGATCTGCGTCTTTAATTGGCAACATACTAATCGGGTACTTACAACCTTGGGGGACAAACCATTTATTAAATGATTTGTTATCAAGCCAAGGGTAAAGATCATTTGTTTTAATATTGTATTCTTTTTCTGTAATAGTACCATACTCTGCACTTGTAAACCTCTTGTAACCTTCACCTTCTCGCCAATACTTTGGCAAATATAATAAGATGTCAGAACGTACAATTACTCTTCTATCATTACCGTGTTCTTTTAATAGTTTGTCAACTGAGGTAAAATCGTGTTCTTTCATCCAAAATTTTATTTCAGTGCCTGGGACTTCTTCTGAGCTTGTACTTAATGCATTTATGATTACAGAAGTATCTTCGATAAAAAAAACTTCATCCAGCATTGAGTAAACGTCTTTTTGTGTTTTCGAAAGTTTTTGTTTTTTCTTTAAACGTCTTTCTATTGCGTTTTTAATACTTTCGTTGAGTAAATTATCTCTATCTGGTATACGCGGCTCATTATATGCGACACCATAATCTGATTTTAAAATTATATCAATGTCATGTTTCCGACATAAATAACGTGCATGTTGAAACTTCGTTCGATTAGAAGTAAGAAAAAGTAATTTAAACATATATAATTCTTCTTCCGCTATTTGAAGGTTTAGTAATTAATAACTCACAATTAATTTCCCCATTTTTCAACTTTTTAATAATTTTTTTAACATTTTTTGCCATAAAAAATAAGCTTGGTCCAAGACTTGACATGCCTACTGCTTCTGCTCCAAATTTATATAATTTTTGCTCAATATTAAAAAGTTTTTCCCCATATTGTTTTCTTTCCGATAATTTCCAAGCACACTGCTGAATTGATTTAAGTGCTAAACAAAAAGTCTTTTTGTCTTTTTCTTTAACAGCAGAATATAAACCATAGATTACATTATAAAGAGTTTTATAAACTTCGCTGGAGGGAATTGGACAAGTTTTTTTAAAAAAATCTGCTTCTTCTTTTTCTGTTTTATGAGGGATGTCAGGAATACATATTCCAATTTCCCATTCTGGCATTTCTAATCTTTGCATTAGTAAAGGCAAACTTTTCCTGTTTTCAGCTAATTGAGAAGGACGAAAGAAAAGATCTTTTTTTCGCCTTCCTAAGTCAATAATCATTCCTCCTTCAAAATATGTATTAATTCCAATTCCCGAGGTTCCTCCTCTGCCTGATGAAAAAACCAACTGTTCTCTTTTTGATTTCTTATTATTTAATAAATATAAGGCCTCTAAGCTGGCCAATCGAATGGCACTACTTGAGCCAAATCCAAAATGAGTAGGCATTTCACCAATAATTCTGATTTTAATGTTGTATTTAGCATTTATCTTTTGTTTTTCTTTGTTTACAATTTTTTCGATACGATTGACTTCTGGTTTTTGAAAGGGAGTTCTTCGCATATCATTAAAACTAAATTTATCAGATTTTGAGAAATTAATCTTTAGAGATGGCTTTTGAATAGAAAAACCTATTCCTCCATTAATACGGTACCCATTATTATCCATACCAATAAGGGTAAGATGAAGACGAGGATTTATCTTAATAGTCATTGAGTTTAAAGACATTAATTGGCATCTTTCCATTCAAATTCAAAATATTCAAGGTATGACTGTGCAAATATGCTACTCTTATCAGTATAAATTGTTGGGGTATTCTGACTAATTATATGAGGGTAAATTGGCCCCACAAAACAGTCATTATCAGCTCGAACTAGACTATGAAATGGAGAGTGAGAAAAATATTTCAGCTCAACAAGAGTATTATATTTAGTTTTGAGTGCCTCAATTAATCTCAAAGAAATTTTTGCACGATCTTTATCGTTCTGATTCCAAAGAAACTCCGGTTTGGGAAGTAGAAACTTCACGTGGACTCCTCTTCCTAAAGCTTCAATTAGAGCCTTTTTGTCCGGTCTGGTGTCATCTGCAAAATCTTTCATAAATCGGGAAGCAGTATTTCCAAGCACATAGATTTCTTTTTTAGTCTTCTCGATTACTGCTCTATAAAGAGCTTCTTCGTCTCGATAAGAGAGGACCTTTTTAATGCCTAATTTCTTAACCCTTTCTATTTCATTGTGTTCGGTTGCCATTAGTAAAAGCTGTAACCATCCAACAAAAAGCCCTGTTGCTACACCTCCTAATAGCGTTGTAATTTTTATGTTCGACTCATAAAAATACCATACCGTAATGACTAATATAATGATCAAGACCAGCCAATATATAATCCTATATAAGTATATATTAAAATATTTCCTAAAAAATTCCATAATGACTCCTTATTTTACATATGAAGATAATTTATCAACACCTATCAATAAATATTCTTTGTGAAAACCATTATTTTTATTTAGGGCATAATCATATTTTTTCCCGGGAACTAAAAAAACTTTTTTCTTAAACTTGTTCAGTAATTTAGCGAGTTTTGCCTTGGAAGGAATTCCAGGCTCCTTGTAAGAAACAACAATGGTAGATTTTTTAAAAACATCAAATAATTTCTCAAATGCAGAAATATTTAATATAGGTGAAATCCATTCGTTCTGCCCATCTTCTGCTAAACAAAGATTTTTAGAATTATAGTCAATCCGTTCGCCCCAGTTATCCTTATTGCAAGCACCTTCCAAGAAATGATAAAATTTAAGATAATTAACCTCTGAGCCGCTAGCTTCTTTTCTAATATATGGAGGATCAACATAAATCAGATCAAATTCTTTTCTATTATTCAAATTAGAAACATCTAAATTGAGTGCTAGATGTTTCTCGCCATTGTCAAAAACATGAGTATTTAATTCATCACAGAAATATCTGAAGTAAGTGTCGAATGAGCCTTCCCATGATGTTTTATTACCAAAACTTCTTTTAACATTATTTAAACGCAATCGCAAATTTGCTCTATGAAACAGGTTGAATGGCCGTTTCTTGAGCGCGCTTTGGCAAAAAGCATAAAATGCTAAGGCCCTCTTGTATTGTTTAATTTTCTCAGGGTAAATATCGGGGAAATTATTCCAATTACACAAAAATCTATCTATCCACTCGTTTTCTTCATCTGTATAATAAATATTTTTAAAAGTATTTTGGACAAAATTTGAATACTTAATCTTTTTGTGTTTGGTTAAAAAAAATTCGACATCCTCCATAGTAATCACAATTTCATTATTTTCAATTAAAGATTTACCAATATAGTAATTGAATTTAAGATAATCATTATAAGTTACCTGCTTACCCATTTTTTTAAATAAATAACTAACGCTTGCAGTGCCACCAAATACATCTAATACCGACTTAAACTTTAAAGGAGAGATGTGTTTGTAAAGCCAAGGCAATAACTTTCTTTTACTACCTTGATAACGTGTCGTTGGCAAAATATTGAAATATATTTGCACTGGCTTCATCTTATATTTGACTCTTTGATTATATTTAATAATTCATTTTCAGATAAATTCATACTTATCCCAGGTTTCTTACTTAAATATTCCCAAATATTTTCGTTAGAAAGATTATATGTTTGTCGAATGCCTTTAATAATATGTTTCAAATAATTACTCGAAGGTGGCAATACTTCTTTCGGATTAAAATCCCAATGTGCAGTTAAGGTAAAAATCGGAAATCCTTCTTCCGTACCTAAAAAAACTAATCTCCCATACCATGATTCCTTAACGGTCAAAGCGCCTATGTTTTTTGCTTCAAGAAAATCAATATTAATTGTCTGTTTCATACCGACCTTGTTTTCCTGCCGAAATACATCTTCAAATTGCTCTTTAGTAATCAAATATTTTCTTCCCAATGTCCTAATTGAAGTGTCAATTTCTAAACCTAAAAAACCAACTGACTTATTTTCCCATTTTGGCGAACTTTTCGCGAAATATAATTGGAAAGGGATTGAAATCATTCCTCCATCCACAGCTGGAGTTTTATCACGACAGCCAACATCAAACACAGAAGTGCCTTCGGGAGTTCCTCCTTTTATATAACACGAGAAACGATATTCATTAAGATTGGTACCATATACAGCATACCATACGTTGTCTTTTTTGAAATCATTCATGATTTATCCAAATCTTTGTTTTTTTATTTGTGGTATTCTCCAAGAAATAGGGATAGCTATGATTGTAGCCGGAAACATGGAAAAAGGCAAAGGGGAAAACTCCTGAAATTATTGTTGCCGAAACGGCAGTTTCGGGTAAATTAAGGCAATGACGAAACACCCAGAAGACGTTTTAGCCAACCTTTTCAAAGGTGAAATTGTGGGCGTTGGCGTCGATTTTTATAGCATCGCCTTCGGCGAATTTACCTTCGAGTAATTCAGCGGCAAGTTTGTTTTCCAGTCTCTGCTGAATTGTTCTCTTTAGCGGCCTTGCGCCGAAAGAGGCGTCGTATCCTTCATCCATTAACTGCTTTTTAGCGTTTTCTGTAAATTCGACGTTTATATGTCTATCGCGCAGACGCTGCGCGAGATGGGCGAGCTGTATTTCGATAATTTTTTTAAGGTCGTCCTTGCTCAGCATATGGAACACGATACTTTCATCAATCCTGTTGAGAAACTCCGGCTTGAAATATTCTCTCAGGACTTCCTTGACGTGCGCTTCGATTTCCCAGTCGGCGCCTTTTTCTTCGGTAAGTTTTAATATCTGTTCGCCGGCGATATTGCTGGTCATTATTATAACGGTGTTTTTGAAATCGACCGTTCTGCCGTGGCCGTCAGTCAATCTGCCTTCGTCAAAAACCTGCAGCAGAACATTGAACACATCCGGATGCGCCTTTTCAACTTCATCGAGCAGAACAACCGAATAAGGTTTCCTGCGGACAGCTTCGGTTAATCTTCCGCCTTCTTCGTAGCCGACGTAGCCCGGCGGAGAACCAATAAGACGGGCGACGCTATGCTGCTCCATAAATTCGCTCATATCGACGCGAATCATGGCGTTGGAGTCGTTAAATAAAAATTCCGCCAGTGCCTTTGAAAGTTCGGTTTTGCCAACACCTGTCGGACCGAGAAACAGAAATACGCCGATGGGCCTGCCGGCATCGCCTAATCCTGCGCGATTTCTGCGGACGGCATCGCACAGTGCGCCGACAGCTTCGTCCTGCCCGACGACTCGTTTGTGGATTTCCTCTTCCATATGAAGCAGACGTTCTCGCTGGCCGCTCAGCAGTCTTGAAACCGGCACTCCAGTCCACTTCGAGACTATTTGCGCTATATGTTCTTCTGTAACTTCGTTGCGAATCATCTTGCCAGTATCGCTTTGGGCAAGCTGTTCTTCTTTTTTGTTCAGTTGTTTCTGAAGTTCGGCGATAGTGCTGTATTTGAGCCGGGCCGCCGCTTCGAGGTCTCCTTTGCGCTGCGCCTCGTCAAATTCATTATTGGCGCGGTCAATCTTTTCTTTAATCTGTTTTATCGAATCGATGTCCGCTTTTTCGCCTTCCCATTTCGAGCTGAGTTCTTTATCCTGTTCCTGCAGTTCGGACAATTGCTTCTCAAGATTCTCAAGCCGTTTCTTGCTTGCGTGGTCGGACTCTTTTTTCAGAGCCTCCCTTTCAATCTGAAGCTGCATTGTTTTTCTGCGTATATCGTCGAGCTCCGCCGGCAGCGAATCGTTTTCAATCCGCAGTTTCGACGCGGCCTCGTCAATCAAATCGATTGCCTTGTCCGGCAGCCATCTGTCGGAGATGTATCTGTTGGAAAGCGTCGCCGCCGCGACAAGAGCCGCATCGGTAATTCTTACGCCGTGATGTGTATCGTATCTGTCCTTGAGTCCCCGAAGTATCGCGATTGTTTCCTCGACGGAAGGGGGGTCAACCAGAATCGGCTGGAACCTTCTCTCCAGCGCCGCGTCTTTTTCGATATGTTTTCGGTACTCGTCTATTGTCGTTGCGCCGATACAGCGGAGTTCTCCGCGTGCAAGCGACGGCTTGAGTAAATTTCCGGCATCGACGGCGCCTTCGGCTTTTCCTGCGCCGACTATCGTATGCAGTTCGTCTATGAATAATATTATTCCGCCGTCCGATGCGATAACTTCCCTGAGAACCGCTTTGAATCTGTCCTCGAATTCGCCGCGGTATTTCGTACCGGCAATTAAAGTTCCCATATCGAGAGCGACTACTTTTTTATTTTTAAGTCCCGCCGGGACATCGCCCGCGACTATTCTTTGTGCAAGACCTTCGACGATTGCCGTTTTGCCGACGCCCGGCTCGCCGATGAGAACCGGATTATTTTTTGTCCGCCGATTCAAAACCTGCATACATCGCCTGATTTCATCTTCCCTTCCGATAACCGGGTCGAGCTTTCCCGCCCGTGCCATTTCGATAAGGTCGATGCTGTATCGTTCGAGAGCTTTGTATTTGCCTTCCGGGTTTTCATCGGTAACTTTTCCAGAGCCGCGGATTTGTTTCAGTGCAGCTTCTATTTGCTGGGTCGTTATGGAGTTGACGGTCAGGATTTCCTTGGCGTCGCTTTTAACCGACCCAAGCGACAGAAAAATATGTTCGACGCTTAAATATTCATCGCCTATTTTGTCCGCGCGGTTCTGCGCGTCGAGAACTATCTGGTTAAGAACAGGGTCGGGCATAATCTGACCGCCTACATTTCCGGTAGCAAGCCTGTTGATTTCGCCGTTGGTCATTTCCCTTATTCGGCCGATATTGGCGCCGATTATTTTCAGTATCATAACCACTATGCCGTTGTCATCTCGCAGAACTGCTGCCAGCAAATGCAGAGGCGAAAGGGTGGTATTGGACTTTGCCATCGCGATTTGCTGTGCCGTGGCAAGGGCTTCCTGCGCTTTTAATGTAAATTTGTCAAACTGCATCGTATTTCCTTTCCAACTCTAAGAATACATAGAGCAAAGAATATACCTAAATTGCGAAAAATATAAGTGTTTGACATACAACAGGTTGCAAAACAGGGCCGTTTCTATTTATATGCCAGTTTGGCAGTTTTTAAAAGACCATCGCCAAAAACAGCAGAAGCGTCCCGATAACTATTCCCGCAAAAGTTATCTGCGACAGGCGGTTGTACCGGGCAAAGCCGGGGTGAGTATCCTGAAATTCCCAGTATATATCGTCGAAGTCGGAATCGTCCTTTGGACGGAGTTTAAGTTTTACGTACAGATGCGCAATGACAGAAACGATTAAAAATAAACTGCCGAAAACTATCAAAAAAAATCTCATTTTTGCGCTGATGTTTTCTGTTCAAGAATCGTGAAAAGAACTTTAGGTATATCAGTATTGTCTATGTACGAACCGTAAACAGGGTCTTTGCCTTTTATCTGTCTGGCAAAAAGTTCCGAACCCTGTCCCTTTGCGAATAAAAACACTGGCGCATTTATATGGTCATGACTGTGCCATTTCATTTTCGGCATTTTTCTTTTGCCGCTGTTTTTTACAACTGTTGCTTTATTTTTGTCGCTTTTCGGCCCGGTTAGATAACCCGTCTGATGGTCTGCCGTTATTATTACAAGTGTATTATCCCAGTCGCTTTTTGTCTCGACCCAGTTAATAACCGCATCGGCGGCACCGTCGAAATCAATCATTTCTTCAATCATCCTTGCACTGTTATTCCAATGCGATGCCCAGTCAACGGCTCCTGCTTCAATCATAATAAAAAATCCATCATGGTCGTTGTCAAGCACATTAAGAGCCGCTTTTGTCATCTCGGCAAGGTTCGGCACATTCTTATTAAGAGGCGCATCGAAAGGAACTGAAGATTTGCCACTGCGTTTTTCCTGTAATGTTTCAGCAGCTTGCGCGACCCCGATAACTCTTTTCGGCGTTTGGCCATCGGCAAGATTTATAAAATCCTGTTTACTTTGTATCAAAGTCCATTTATCCGCTATTCCATCGCCGTCAGCGTCGCTGCCGGCAGAGCCTTCTATAAGCGAATTCCATGTTTGCCTTCCGCCGACATATTTCAGCTCGCCCGGCTTGCTAAGTTTTTTGCCGCTGTCATCGAATAAAGGATTTCCGCATCCGAAAATAACTTCCAGTGCGCTTTCATTTATCATTTCATTTGCGATATCCTCATATCCGTATCTCGAATGTTTATGAGCAACAAATCCCGCCGGCGTTGCATGGCTGAGCGGTACCGTTGTAATGACTCCCGTTGACATTCCGAGTTTTTCACATTTTTCGACAATATTTTCGTCGGTGTCGATACCGAGTGAGCCGTTATTTGTTTTTACTCCGGTCGCCAGCGCGGTAGCCGCCGCTGCGCTGTCGGTGTAGCCGGATTTTACATAGCCGAAGTCTTCTTCTGCTTTTTTCGGGTCATAGGAACCGCCCGCAGGATATGTGGTTACGGAAAGTTTTACAGGAAACTTTTCATATAATTGCGAACCTTTTTTACCGTCGGTGTAATAATCCGCCGCGTTAATATGATTAATCCCGCCTCCGTCAACGATTATCAGAATAATATTCTTCGGATAATCCGCCGAGGAAGCAAAAACAAAGGATTGAAGCAAAAGAACCGTCAGGGTGAGATATTTTACAGTTTTCATCTTTTCCTTTTCTTATGTTTATTTTTATATTTTGTTTTCTTTTCGCGCCTTGGTTTTTCTTTCTGTTTTCCCTTTTTCCCGCCTGCCCGCCGAGGCTGGCCAACCGGCACAACATTCAATTGTCTTGCCGCAAGATTAACCGATACAATCTTAACCGTCAATGCCATACCTATATGAAAGATTTTCCCGCTGCCGGTGCCATGAACGCACTGGGCGGAATGGTCGTAAACAAATTTATCGTTTCCGAGCAAATCAATCGGAATAAGCCCTTCAACGCCGAACTTGGTGCACTGAACGAAAATCCCGAAATTCGCCAAACCGCATACTACCGTCTCCATAGTTTCCCCGAGCCGGCTCTGCATAAGCTGCAAAACTAAAACCATCCGCAGGTCGGACTCGGCGTCTTCAGCTCTTCTGTCCGTAAAGCTGATATGCCTGCCGATTTCAATAAGTTCCTCGTTCGACGGAATATCGTCATTATTTTTTTGCGCCTTGCCTTTAAGATAAAGTTCCAGCAGCCTGTGAATAAGCAAATCGGCGTACCTGCGAATCGGACTTGTAAAATGAGTGTAATGCCGCGATGCCAGTGCGTAATGCCCGATACTCAGCGGCGAATATTCCGCACGCGCAAGCGAACGAAGAACATAAGTATTCACCGCGAAACCTGCCGGCTTATCTTTTACATAATCGATAATATTCTGCAAATCGAACCTGTTCGGATTTTTCGGCGCCGAAACGCCGAGCACCTTAAGAGTTTGGGCGAGAGTTTGCAGGCTCAGCGAATCCGGGTCAGGATGTATCCTTCGTATAAACGGAATATCCAGACTGTCGAACAGCCTCGCCACCGCTTCGTTCGCCTCGACCATAAACATTTCTATCATCGTATGCGGATAACTGTTATCGGCAGGGTGCGCGTCAACTACTCTGCCGGCTTTGTCAAAGACAAGTTCAATCTCCGGCATATCTAAATGCAGCATTCCTTCGCCACGGCGTCTGGTCTCGATAATTTTCGCCAGTTTCTCCATATCGTGCAAAAGCGAAACGGCTTCCGCCGGTTTTTGTGTCTTTTGTCCTTTGAGTATTTTGTCGGCTTCGGTATATGTCAGCCTTGCCGTCGAACAAATAATACTTTCGGCAAATTCCGTTTTGAGCACCTTGCCGGACTTATCGTAAGTTATAAAAGCGGATTTCGTAAGACGTCTCTGCTGCGGCTGAAGACTGCAAACGCCGTTGCTTAGCGTCTCCGGAAGCATCGGCAGTACAAGCCCCGGCAGATAAACGCTGTTGCCTCTTTCCTTCGCTTCGACATCGAGCGGCGAACCGGGTTTTACAAAAGCGCTGACATCGGCGATATGCACGCCGAGCGTAAATGTATTATCAGGATTTTTTTCAACGCTTATGGCGTCGTCAAAATCCTTCGAATCTTCCGGGTCGATGGTTATGATAACTTTTTTTGTCAAATCGAGCCTGTCGGAAAAATCGGACTGCTCAAAATTTCTCGCCGCCTCTCCCGCAGTTGCAAGACAATCGGAATTAAATTCGTAAGGCAGCGCGAACCGCCTGATAACGGCGTCTATTTCCGTTTTATATGTCCCGCTTTTGCCGAGCACTTCGACGATAACACCTCGCCCGTATTGCTGCGACGTCGGATAAATTATCATCTCGACAACGGCCTTGTCGCCGGGCTGAGCGTTTTTCGCCGTTATATCCTGAATCTCTATGACCTCGGTGAATTTACCGTCCGGCACAAGGTAATAGGAATCGCCTTTTCTTATCACGGCGCCTACGAAACGGTTATTCGCCCGTTGCAGAATTTCGATAATTTTCCCGCTGTATCGTGCTTCCGCCCCGCGGGGTGCTTCTTTTATCACCTTCGCGACAACCGTATCGCCCGTCATCGCCTCTGCCGTATAATCGGCAGGGATAAACAAATCGCCGTGTGAATTCTTCTCCGTCGGCGTTACAAAACCGAAACCTTTTCTCGAGCCTCTGAATGTGCCGTATATTTTCTCCGAAACATTCGGCAGCGAGACAAGATTTTTTGAGCCGATGATAACCAGTCCTTCTCCGCGGAGCTGCTCGAACGCCTCTTTGAAATTGTCGAATTCGTCCCCGCTTATTCCGAGGGACTTTGCGAAGTCGGAAAGCTTTACCGGCTTGTACTCTTTGTGACCCAGATGGGTCATTATTTTCTTTTTTAAAACATCAACCATTTATTTCCCCAAAAAACAAAAAAACGCTATACCAATATTTCGCCGGCATAGCGTTTTTAATCCGTGTATGTCCGTGTTATAGTCCGCGTAAGTCAGTGTCATCCCTTAAGTTTGTTGATTTTTTTCGCCATACGCGACTTGAGTCTCGCCGCTTTCTTTTTGTGTATGGTTCCTTTCGCCGCGACCTTATCGAGCTTGCTGATGATGAGCTTGAACTGCTCGGCTGCGACTTTTTTATCTCCGCTGCTCAGCGCCGCTACAAGACCTTTAATCTGCGTTTTGACTTCGCTCTTGCGAGCGCGATTGATAGCTCTTTGTTTTACGTTCTGCCTTACTCTTTTTTTGGCCGATAATGAATGTGCCATTTGTACTCCTGATTAAAAAACTTTCTATTATTATCTCTGTTACTGACCGGGTTTTCTTAACCGGTCAACTCTTAACTTGACATCCTTGTATGAAAAATCGAGCTGCGCTATCCTGCGGTACAATTCCAGGGCCTCGTCCATCTTGCCCTGCTGTTCATACGCTCTTGCCAGATTATACCGCAAATCCTTCGCGGTGTCATTGTCTTTTATTTCATAGGCTTCGATTGCTTCCCTGAAAATATCAGCCGCGTCGTTGAACCACCCCTTGACGAAGAAGCACAAACCTATCTTGTTCATAGCCACAATCTTATGTCTCGGGTCCCTCCGGGCCTCCTGAAAAAACGGAATCGCCTCGTCGTATCGCTGATTTCTTATCAGTCTGACGCCGTATTCGTATTTCAGCCGCAAATCAGTCGGATAATTTTCCATACAAAGCCTGTAGTGCTCAAGTTCCGCTGCCAAAAGCTGTTTCGTGGCGATATCCTGCGATTCCTTCGCCTCCTGAGTCAACTGGCCCGGCTCGGCCGTTCTTGCCAGCCTGACATGCCGACGAAGCATCTTGAGTTTTATCTCGCCTGATTTTTTCTTAAACGTGAAATCCTTCGACTGCTCATAATTCTCGTTCAACAGCGCCATCGCTTCTTCATCGGTCTTATCGGCCTGAAGTTCGCTCAGCGTATCGGCAAGTCTCAACAAATTCTGCGATGTTTTTTTCGCTTCGTATATCTGCCTCGCATCGGCAAGTGCCTGCTGACGAACATCGACGCTTTTTACCGTGGCAAGCTGCGACTGGTGTTTCTCCTGGCTTTCCCTGTCTTTGATGGAATCCCTGAAATCGCCCTGCTGGTCGTATTTTCCCTTCTGCATCGTAAGTCTTGCCGAAAGATTTTTGAATTCGCCCGCCAGCATACCGTCGTCGGGTTTCAATTTGCAGGCATTTCCGCACGCCGATACGGCTTTGGCGTATTCCTCCATAGCCGCATAAGAATCCTTCAATAGCAGAAATGTCTGAAGGCTGGGTTTTTCGGCTGCCCTGTTTGCCTCATAAATCAAATCCGCAATCCAGAGCGCCGTCTTTTTATATCCTCCCGCCACCGCGGCGTTGAGCATCTGTTCGGCGTATGTCAGATTATCAGGGTCCTTCGCCAGCAGAGACTCTGCGTTGAGCATATTTTCCAGTGGGGTTTTGCCGCGGGAACGCTTCATTTTTTCGAGCATCGACGGCTTCTTGCCGCCTTTGCCCTGCCGGACAAGTGCGTTGTATCGCAGGGGTTTATGCCCCTGGTCGACCGCATCCGGCGCACGCTGGAGCCCTTCGACATACAAATCTATTGCATAGTCGAAGTTGTCCGTCGCCGCGACTTCTTCAGCTTCGCTGAAGAAGGCGACCGCCTTGCTCAAATCTCCGGTATTTTCTGTAACTGCTTCTGCCATAACAGGCAAAATCTCTCCATTAGCTTTTCGTTCCAAGGTTCTTATAATAAAACAAGTTATATCTTTTGTCAACAACGAAGAAAGGGAGTAAATCGTACAGAATGCTTCGGCAAACAGTGAAAAATCCGCCAGTTAAGGGTAATTTATGATATATTTATGCTGGTGTTGATGGTTGTTTTTCACACCTGTCCGGCTGTGATATGCGAAGACTCCTCGTTTTTTCGTAATTCTTCTTCCGCCTGCCTTCTCTCGGTAACATCTCTGAAGGTGCCCATAAGATATTTCCTTCCGGATAATACTATAGGCGTTGAGTTGATATCTGCCCAGAAAATACTGCCGTCTTTTCTTTTCACAGGAATATTCTTGGCCAAAACAAACTCTTTTCGCGCCAGTCGGCCAAACTGCTCCTTAACAAATGGCAAATCCTCTTCAGGATGAATCTCCGTAATATTTAAATCCTTAATTTCCTCTGTATCATAACCTAACATTTCGCGAATAGTTTTATTGCCCGTCAGGAAGTTCTTATTCTCTAAATCTGCTATAAGAATTCCATCGGTACTATTCTCGAATATCGTTCTGAACCTCTCCTCGGACTCGTGCAATGTCTTTTCCGCCTGTTTGCGGTCGGTAATATCACGGACTATCGCCTGAATTATAGGGTGCCCTTCGATCTCGATACAGTTAAGCGAGACTTCCGTATCTAATAACGTGCCGTCGAGCCGCATATGTGTCCACTCGAAAAACTGGGGCTTGCCTGCATACGCCGCGCTGATTTTCTCAAGTGCTTTTTCATCTGACCTTCGGCCGTCAGGCTGAGTTTCCGGCGAAAAACGAATCGGGGTTTGACCGACAATCTGCTCCCGCGCAACACCGAACATTTCAAGTGTGCGCTCGTTGCAGTCCGTAAAGTATTCTTTCTCCATCAAAAAAATAGCGTCGTTCGCCTGCTCAAAGAGTGCATGGTACCGTTTATTGTTGTTCAGCAGCGTCTCCTCCGCCTGTTTCTGCTCGGTAACATCATCGTAAATAGCAACCACTTCCCCCGAAGGTAATTTATAAATATAGTTTTCTCTCCAGCCGGAAATCCTCTCGTCCTTGTATAGACCGACCGGAAAACGCTCGGCGACTCCTGTGCGGTATACACGCTGCAATACTTCTAAAATCCCGAATTCCTTTACTCCCGGAAAAACCTCCGTTATTCTTCTTCCTATAATCTGTTTTTTATCTATCTTTTCGATATCCAGAAGGGCCTTGTTGCAGCTATTAAAAATAAAATTCTCCCCGTCTTTTTCAGCCTTATACATCGCCACTGCGCTGCTCATATTCTCAAACAGCCCCCTGAACCTTGCTTCGTTGTCCCTGAGAAATTCTTCCGTCCGCCTCCGTTCGGTAATATCGCGTATTATCCCGACGATGCCGATTATTGCCCGCTGCTGTTGCGGTGGGGAGTGTAAGCGCTGATTATCCAGCCTGTCTTTCCTGTCTTGGGACATCGATACACCGCATCAGGGGTAGATACCTTTTCACCGGCCAGTGCCCGAAGAAGAAGTTTATGTATGCCCTGTTCCCGAAGATGAGGAAATAGCTCCAGCGCGTTTCTGCCGACGACTTCTTCCTTTTTCATCGCGGTCATATTTTCCATGAATGCGTTCCATTCGAGATACCGCAATTGAGTATCGTAAACAACCACGCCTACGCTCGCGTTTGTGATTATCTCCTGGTTAAACCGCAAAGCGTCCTGTAATTGAGTGCTGGATTTCCTGCGAAGTTCCTCCATCAGTTTCCGCCTGGTAATATCTCTTATAAAATGTACTGTTTCGATTATTTTCCCGTCATCATCGAACACAGGATGGGTGGATATTTCCAAATGTTTCCTAAGGGCCTCGTAATAAACTTCTATCGAGGCCGGCTCACCGGTTAACAGAGTTTTTCTCATGGGACAATTCTCAGGCGGTTCCTTGGTCCCGTGTATCAGTTCACAGCATCGCTTGCCGAGAAGTTCTTCCGGCCGTTTCCTGAATACATCCGCAAATGCTTTATTGACCATCTTAAGTTTCAGGTCTTTATCGACAATCGAAACCATATCGCCAATGGCGTCGAACGTCTTATTCCACTCTTTGTTTTCATCATATTTTTGACGGTAAAGGCTCGCGATTCGACGCTTCCAGACAAAACCAACACTTGCTCCTGCGCCAGTCAGCAGAACACCGATGAAAACTATAATCGTCCACTGCCTTTGCTTTAAAGGTGCGTATATTTCAGATTCATCTATCTTGCTGATAAGAAACCACGGCGAATCAGGCACTGCCCGGACATCCGCTATTACCGGCTTGTCCTGGTAATCAAGTCCGCTTACTATGCCTTCGTGCCCCAAAATCGCTTTAGCCGCAGGCAAATCCCCATCCTCTATGGAACGCTTCAGCGTAAGTGCCGGACCTTTTTGAAACTTCAGTTCATTCAAAAATTGAACGCTATTCCCATCCCTGCGGACAAGCAGCGTCTCTGCCGTCATACTCGGTATCGGCCAGTTTTCGATATATGGGTATATACAGTTCTTCGGGTTAATCCGAATCGCTACAACACCTGTCATTTTGCCGCTGCTTTTCTCCAGAATGGGAACAAGAACCTTCAGATAGACCTGCTTGTTTTCTTCGTTCCAGTAAAAATCCTCAAAAGCAATTTGGCCTGACTGTAAAACCTTCGATGTCTCTTCGGAAATATAGGAAACGGGCCGTTCGGCTCCGTCCGGAGGAACTATCATTTTCTTGTGATACTGCCCATCCAGCAGCATCAGTTTGTCATACTGGTAAGCTGACTGAGTATTTCTCAGCCACTCTTTAATCTGCTCTTGCGCATCTGCGTCATTGGCGTTGTTAAAGTACCTGCTTACCAGAGCCGAGAAAGATGTGTTCCTGTAAAAAACTTTGCCGTCTTCCAGGTAGTCCTTCCTGAAATGCGACAGCACCTCCGCTTTCATTTTGCCGATAGCCGACAATTGGTCTTCTATCTCGGCCTTGTATTGTGCCTTGTAATTGAAATAATAGATACAGCCGGCGGTGATTATGCCCGCTGACATTATTACAAATATTGCGACAACTGCACAAGGCAATGCTTTATTTTTGGGGACTAATTTACCCATAACTGAATATCCGCGTTTTACTTCTGCAAAAAATATTTTTGATTTGTGTTATCGTCCCCAAAGGTGCCGTGCTTTATACTAAGTTTTATCGTCTATTTTTATCAGGATTATATTTTCTTAACTGTCTTTCTTCGTAATAAGTTAAATGTTCTTTCTTCCCGTCGTTGGAACTCTTTTTATCAGACCTTTTGCGCAAAAACATTCAATATGTGCCATATTTACACGCCCACGTCCAATAACATCTTACCCCCACAAGCCCGCTAATTTGGTTAGTTTAATATGGTTAGCCCCCGGACCTGCTTGTCCGTCCGTAGATTTATCGAAGGCGGATGCCGGGGGGTTTAAAATTATTCAGCCCAGGAATTTTTATCCGCCGCAAAGGGTGTTGCCGGGATTAGTTTGCTTTAAGGCGAAATCCCTTAGGGATAAAATTTGAAATGATGTGCCGACGTCAAGCTCGCTTGTAAGTAAGGCACACGTTTTAAATTTTATAGTGTTCGTAGAACACCGCCTTAAAGCAATAGCTCTGTGCTCTCTGTGAACTCTGTGGCTAATAAAACTATGTCTATCCGCGTTAATCTGTGTCTAAATCCTCTGTGGCTCGGTGGTGAAATTAATTGGTGATTCGTGGTTAAAAACAAGCCCCGTCAAAAGGCGGCTCCTCAATTTAACATTAAAAAATAAAAACTAAAAATTATCTTCGTGCCTTAGTGACTTAGTGCCTATTGACAATCCTTGCTGTTTAGCCGATAATCAGCTTCTTAAAGTTTAATTTAGGAGATGATTATGTCAGTAAGGAAACTGTCCGCTATTGCACTGATGGCCTTTTTCGGCCTGATTTGTTTATGTTCCGGCTGTGTCGAAAGAAAGCTTACCATAACAACCGAACCTTCCGGCGCTCTCGTCTCGCTAAACGATGAGCAAATCGGAACATCGCCTGTTACCGTTGGTTTCGAATGGTATGGCGATTACAGCGTCAGCATTTCGAAGGATGGCTATCAAACCTTAAAAACTCACAGGGACCTCAAGCGTCCGTTGCGTGACAGGTTTCCATTTGATTTATTTGACGATATATTCAGCAAAAGAATTGACGAATACAGTTGGTCGTTCAAGCTCGACGCTTCTAAGCCGCAGGACAAGGACAAGCTTGTGGACGATGCTATGAAGATGCAGAAGCAAACTGCTGAAGAGTTAGCAAAACCGGTCAGGACAAAATAAACTTCCGGTTCTATCGGGTATTTCTAATAGGGCATAAAAACAAAAAAGGCCGTTTTACCACGGCCTTTTCTTTTGCTGTTCGTTCCCAGGTCCTTGTAGGGGATTTTAGCTTGGTGACGGCTCAGGATGATTTTTCACAGGTTTTTGACCTGCTTTTTCTTCCTGAATAGCCACATATACTTCTTTTCTGTGAACGGATATTGTCTTGGGCGCGGTGATGCCAAGTCGAACCTTGTCGCCCCGTACGTCAACGATGACGATCTCCACATCGTCGCCAATCATTATCGACTCATTTCTCTGTCTGCTAAGTACCAACATTTCCCGGCACTCCTTTCTGCGGTTCCAGGATGTATTCCTGTCTTATATACTACGAAAAATCCCGAGCCTCTGTTTAACTCCCGGGACGGATAAACCTGATATTTTTTGTTCTAAAAGATCCATTATCCAACAGCTCATTATCCAAAATGCTGTCCTCTGTATCATTTCGGCAATTAAGACAAGGGTAAATACTAATTTTTTATCTTTTTTTTAAAGTTTAGATATGAATATAAGTGGTTTGAAATGAAAGGCTTATGCGTGATAAATGCGTTAGGACCTATAACTCAGCTCTCGTAAAGCCGCCAAATGCGATACCTGACAGCCAGCCAATACCCCCAAACAGCCCCAATACAACCAAAGGCGACCATTTGAATCGGCAAAACCGAAGCCACCGGCTTGATAAAAAAGACCGCCGGGAAGGTATTAACAAGATATTCCATAGCAGATTTTTGACTGTAAATAACTGTAGAAACAAAACTTAACACTGCCGAGGCCGCCCCAGACCATAAAAACGATGCGCCCATAAAGAGTTTGGCTAAAAACCCGCAAGACATAAAGGCAATCGTAACACCAAAGGCTATCTGAAGATTCGCCGGCTGGCCCGCTACCCGTCCCAATTTGGAATCGGGATAACTTATATCGCCGGCAAAAATATTGATAAGCAAATTCCCGACAATGACCGTACCAACAACCGCAATTAAAATCGCCAGCGCCGGCGGCATCTTGAAATGAGCATCATATTTGTCCGGCAGCTCAACAGGCTTTCTCCTGAGCAGCTTATCGGCGGCCAAAGCACCGGCTAAACAACAGCCCGCCATTACCAGCCAGACGAACGCCTCGAACCGAAGCGCCGAATATGCCGTTAACCTGTCCTGTACGGCAGGGGCGGCCTGAAAGAGCGTTGACATCGCAGCGCTTTTCAATCCCCAATACGCCATACCGGCAGGGGCGGCAAGGATTCCTATCTGTGCGCCGTAAGGCGTGCAAAGTGCCGAAGCGATGAAACCGGCGGCAAGTGAAAGGAAAGCAAAAATCAGTAAATCCTGTGCGCTGACAGCTCCGTTTAGAATCGCGAAAACGCCGGCGGCAGGGGGACTGATTCGAGAGGCAGGCAAAAGGCCGAGCAGTACAACGCCGATTGCAAATGCCGCGATGATTCTAATTCTCATTAACCAGGATAGTTCCATAGGCAGGTATTTTAGCCGCTAAGGCACAAAGACACAAAGCGAATTTTGAATTTTTAATTCTTAATTTTTAATTGAGGAGTCCGCCTTTGGCGGATAAATCTCGTGAATCGTCCCGATACGGTTAATCCTGAGTGTTTGCCTCCGGCTTTAGATTTTTGGCCTTTGGGAACGTAAAGGTTTCTGCTTCCCTGAATAGAGAACTGCCGAAATCGAGCATCGTATCGTTGCCCAATTTGTCAATCTCAAGAGGATTTATAAAGAAATTGGCGACTGTCGCTTTTATGCTTCCCCAGAGTCCGTTTGCATCGGCATCGGCGGAATAGAGCGACGATATCGCGATATCCATTCTCGGATTGTCCACGCTCGGGCCAAATGTAAGAGTATCGACGCGGGCGACTATTTCATTGTAACAGTTTTCGTATTTGTACTGTCCGTTTACACATTTGACGCTGTACAGGCCGACTGTAACGGGGCTGGTGCAGCCTTTGTCGTTGAAATGAACTTTCACTTCTGTCGCGGTCGCTTTTCCGTTTTCGATTTTTCCCGTAATTTCTATCCAGCCGAAACCTTCGCCCTCGAATTTGATATAGCCGAGAATATTTTTAAGAGGCGCATCTTTCGCCAGGCCGTTGGTATTTCTTGCAATCATACCGGCCGGGTCGAATACGTTTTTGTAGGAGCCGCTTCCGCGCATCTCGAATTCGCCGCGGACGTAAAAATATTTCGAATCGGATTTCCTGTCGCAGCAAATCAGGCCGGAAGTCTGCTTGTTGTCTTCACTGACCTCGATGCTGACCAGTGTCGGCGATATCAGCGGGACAAAGTACATAAAGTCGGGCGTGGAATTTACCAGGGCACCGTCTTTTTCGCATTTCAGGATGACCATCGGGCCGTTTGTGTCGTCCTGCGGCCTTGACATAGTCTGCACCGGCTGATTACTCATAGCCGGCGCCATCGAGGCGATGCAGAACAGCAAAAGTAAGCTTGTGATTTTTGTCTTCATCTTCTACCCTGATTTTGATAACGGTTTAATGGCGGGCAGTTTACAGTAAAAATTGAAAAATTGAAAGGGAAAAATAGGTGGGTGTTACGGCCTTAAAAAGTAAAGGGAAAATCCTGTTAAAAAACTCCACCTGTCTTGTCCGAATAGTCAAAAACGCGCATAAAAAAACTTGCGCAAATGTGAAAAATAAGATTTTTTCAAAATTTTTAACTTCAAATTAAATAAGCACTTATAAATTCAGGTCAAAAAAATTTTGCGAAAAGTTCGTCAAAAGCGCGCAAGTTTTTATGTAATACGGAGGGACTTATATATATCAAAAATTAGCGTCTTAGTGCCTTGGTGGCTATCAGGAGTTTATTATGTCAAAACTAAGCGGTATCGATTACCTGATGTTCAAGATTCGCGGCAGAATTGTAAAAGTTGACCCCGACATCTATTACAAAATCAGAAATCCCGGCCATGAAGAGCCCAGGAAAAAATATAACGGCGATATCAAAGTACTAACCATTTCCAGCGCAGGCTATCCGGTACTTATCATCGGAACCAAGCCCTGCAGGCATCTTCAATTATCCCGATTTGTAATGAACGCCGAAAAAGGCGAGATTGTTGACCATATAAACGGCGACCCGCTCGACAATCGCAGGAAAAATCTACGCATCGTAAATTCAAGGCAAAATAATCTAAACAGAAGAGTTAAAAGCAAGACAGGATTTTTCGGCGTTTACCTTAGACACTGGAGAGAACGTACTTACTGCTACTCACAATTTCATGCCAAAGACGGAAAACTGCTGTTCTTTCATCTGCCGGATAATCCGCATAACCGGATACTTGCGGCATTTGCACGCGATAAATTCATATTACAGGAAGGAGAAGAAGAATACGCACCGCTGAATTTTCCATGTTTTAAATTTGAGCCGTTCAGGAGTTTTCTATTGGAAGAGGATTTGAAAAAATATAAAAAGAACAGGGGACCGGATGACACATTAGCCCCCGCCGCTCGAGGCGGGGTTTTTAGGCAGTTAACCATTAATTTTGATTAAACAACAAAATTTTCATTTTTTTCTTGTTTTTGGGGCAATTAGCGACAAATTTATAAGGTTAACGCCCGGCATTATGGAAACGGATAATTTTAAAAACCCGGCCTCGAGCGGCCGGGGCTAAAAAAAAGGAAACATAATGATAATCGCCTATCATATTGTTTTTACAACTTACGGCACATGGCTGCCAAATGATCCAAGAGGTTCGTTTTCAAAACAAATATACAATCAAAAACTGGCAATAGTCGCACCAATAAAATACGGCAGGCAAGAAGATTTACCAAATAAAGGAGACCTAAGAAATTTCTGGACGGAAGCATCAGGACAAATAAAACGTAAATCCTACTTCATAGATGAGAACGCAAGACAAGTAATTGCCAATTCATTTTCCAAAACAATTAAAGGATACAATTTAATAGTGCCGGCCTGCGCAATAATGAATGACCATATTCATATACTTGTTCTAAGCACAAAATATAAGATAGGATTTATTGTCAATCAGCTAAAAAGTACTGCCACGAAAAATCTAAATCTCAAGGATACCCCATGGACAGAAGGATACTGGAAAGTATTTATATATAACCGAGGAAACATTACAATCTGCAATAAAATACATCAATTCAAATCCTGTTTCTGCCGGGATGCCTCAACAGCATTGGGACTTTATTCGTTCAAATTTGAGTTGATACCCCGCCTCGAGCGGCGTTGTGGAAACGGATAATTCAAAACCCGGCCTCGAGCGGCCGGGGCTAACAGTGTGCAAACATTTGACAATCAATATCAATCAGGTAAACTGCCGGAGAATTATGACAAACGATGGAACAGAAAGAAATCTCGGCCCGCAGCCGATTGCCGACCTTATGGCCAGGCACAAATTAAAACCGCACGACCTTGTCGCGGCTTCGACGCAGCAGCTTACGCATAAAATGGTTGCCAGAGCCTGCAAAGGCAGAAAACTTACCGACAAGAGCAGGTACAAGGTTCTAACCGCCCTAAACCTTGCCGCCAAAAAGAACTACACGCTAAGCGATCTTTTTAACTACTAACGACAGTCTCTTGCTAATTGGCCGTAATTGCTGTATTCTAATCCGATTATGATTAAGAATTTGAAATCGCGTTTTATCGTTCTCGATGGCCCTGACGGCTGCGGAAAAAGCTCACAGGTTAAGCTTCTTGCCGAATTTCTGAAAAAACAAAAGCTGAAGGTTTCCTGTTTCCGCGACCCCGGCTCAACGCCCACCGGCGAAAAAATCCGAAAAATTCTGCTCGACCCGAAAAATCATATCGGCGACAGGGCGGAACTATTGCTTTATATGGCCAGCCGTGCGCAGCTCTGGGATGAATGTATCGCGCCTGCGCTGAAGAAGAAAAATTGCGTAGTGCTTGACCGCTGGCTGTCGAGTACCTGCGCGTATCAGGGTTTTGCCGGCGGGCTGGGAATCGCTAAGGTTCTCGATATCGCAGAGCATTCGCTCGAAAGAGTTTGGCCGGATTTGACGATTATTCTCGATGTTGACCTTAAAACCTCGAGGGTCAGAATGAATCGCGGCCTTGACAGGATGGAGCAAAAGGCGGCGGTTTATCATAAAAAAGTCAGGGCAGGATTTATCGAGCTTGCCGAGTGCCGCGATGACATCGTCGTAATTGACGCGAGGGACGATATAAAAGCGGTGCATAAGAAAGTAATCCAGATTATACAGTCGTTTTTTAAGTAAATAAATTAAATATCAAAAATTAAAATGCAAAATGACAAATCAAAATTTAAAACGGAGTTTAAAAGCAGGCTTTATAAGTTTGCGCTTCGTCTGATTGAGTTTCTTGACCATTTGCCTTCCGATAACGTGTCAAGACGCTTGGGCGACCAGTTGCTTCGAAGCGGCACAAGTATCATTGGAAATTATATTGAGGGTCAGGCGGCCAGCAGTAAAAAAGATTTTATTAACTATTTTAATATATCGTTAAAATCAGCTAATGAAAGTAAACTTTGGCTGGCTCTTCTGCGCGACAGCAAAAGAGCTGATTCCAAAGATGTTGAGTGGTTTCTGAGTGAATTAAATGAAATAAGTAAAATTTTCGCATCCAGTATATTAACGCTCAAAGGCAGAAAATAATTTTGAATTTTTATATGTCATTTTGATTTTTGCACTTTGATTTTTAATATAAGAACATAAAAATGCCAAAGTAAATGGCAGGATGATAACTTGCAAAGTAAATTAAATTTAAAGAACTAATGAACTTATCCGATATATTCTGCCAGGATAATGCTGTTAATACACTGACTCGCGCGTTTGACACGGGCAGAATTCCGCACGCATATATATTCGAGGGCATTGACGGGGTCGGTAAATATACGACCGCTTTCGCATGGTCGAAACTTCTGCTTTGCAAATCGCCTGTAAAAAACCAGGCCTGCGGCAAATGCCTTTCGTGCGTCGCTATAGATTCGGATTCTCATCCAGATTTTCATCACGTTTACAAAGAACTGATTAAGCTCAATAAGGACGCTAATAAAAGAAAAAGACAGGCGATAGACCTGCCGGTAGATGTTATTCGTGATTTTCTTGTCGAAAAGGTTCAGTTAAAGCCGACGCTTTCAGCGTCAAAGGTTTTTGTCGTGAGCGAGGCCGAGAAATTGAATCCCGAGAGTCAGAATTTACTTTTGAAGACTCTCGAGGAGCCGCCGGATAAGAGTTTTATCATATTGCTGTGCACAAAACTTGATAATCTTTTGCCGACTACGAAATCGCGGTGTCAGGTTGTTCATTTCGGTCCTTTGGACGAAGAAAAGATAATTGAAAAACTTTCAGGCGGGCAAGAATCTAAATTCTGGGCAAGACTGACCGGCGGGAGTCTGGGCCAGTCTGAGCTTTTCACAAAGTTTGAGCCATCGTTTTACGGGATTAAAAAAGAATTTCTTAATCGATTCTCCAAATTTCAGACTGCCGATTGTGTGGATTTTGCGCAATGGATAAATTCGACCGCTTCGGACCTGGCGGCATCGTGGCAGAAGCTCAGGGCCGATACGAGTAAATCCGATTTGAGCAGGCAGGCGAAAAAACTGTTTATTTCAGTGCTTATTTCTGCTTTTGTCGATGCGATGAAGATTTCATTTGCCCCTGCGGAGAAAATGACGAATTTCGACCAGCCCGGCCAGGTAAAGCTTCTTGTTGACAGGTTCGGACAGGAAGGCTGTGCCGAGAGAATTGACTGCTGTTACGAAGCTATTCGGTTTATTGACGCATCGGTCAATGAAAAGCTTGTTTTTGAGCATTTGTTGCTGAGTTGCGTCGATTCTGGTATAATAAAGGTTTGATAAATATATATTTAATGATTTTATCCTTTTTAGGTAAATATGAACGATAATACCGATGATATAAAATCCAAGCCGAGCCATCATCCGGCGGAAAAGAAAATGCTTGTCCGCTACGGAAAAACCAGCCTTACCGGCTGGTTTGCGCACGATGAAAAAAATATACCCAAGGCCCAGAGCAAGGTAATGATAAAGACCGAGCGAGGTCTTGAAATCGGCGAGGTGGTCGGGAAGTTCTGCTATAAGGCCGGTGCTTTTAAAAAGAGCGAGGAATCCGTTATCGATTATTACGAAGTGGGGCCGGCTGAATGTCCGGTAACGGTCGGCGGCAGGTTTGTCCGTTATGCTACTGAGCAGGACCTCAGCGAAGAGCATCATATCAATATCGGCGCAAAGGAAGAGCTTGCCAAGTGCAAGCAGGTTATAAACGAATTGAATTTACCGATGAAGCTTGTCGACATCGAACACATTTTCGGCGGCGAGCGGATAATCTTTTATTTCACATCTGAGACTCGGATTGATTTTCGTGAGCTTGTCAAGAGACTGGCCAAGGAGTTTCAGACCCGCATTGAAATGCGGCAGGTCGGCTCCCGCGACGCCGCCAAAATTGCCGCCGACATCGAAGTATGTGGGCAGCATTGTTGCTGTCAAAGGTTTTTGAAGATTTTGAAGCCGGTGAATATGAAGATGGCGAAGCTGCAGAAGGCGACGCTGGACCCGGCAAAGATAAGCGGATACTGCGGACGACTGAAATGCTGCCTTCGATATGAAGACCACACATATAGAGATCTCGTCAAGCGACTGCCAAGAAAACGAACGCGAGTAAAAACATCCCAGGGCGAAGGTACCGTAGTCGATGCACAAATCCTTACACAGCTTGTCTGTATAAGAACCGACGACGGAAAGGTATTTGCCGTGCCGGTAGAAGAAGTAGAAGTTCTTGGGCCGCCAAGGCCGGCAGATTCGGGCAGCCGCGACGAAGCCGATTTCGATGATTATGACGAAAAATCGGACCCGAAGCAGGATGCCGATAAAGATATCGACGAAGAACCAATACGGGACGATAACCCCGACGCACAACCGGAGCAATAGATGAGCAGAAAGATTATTGTTACCTCCGCACTTCCGTACGCAAACGGCCCAATTCATATAGGACATCTCGTAGAATATCTGCAAACAGATATATGGGTGCGATTCCAAAAGGCAAACGGCAATCAATGCCTGTATTTTTGCGCCGACGATACGCACGGCACGCCGATAATGATAAGCGCGCGGGCGGAAGGAATCGAGCCGGAGCAATTAATAAAAAGAGTTTACGGCGAACATACGAAAGATTTCGCAAAGTTTCATATAAAATTCGATAATTATTATTCCACACATTCGGATGAAAATAAGGAATTAAGCTCGCTGATTTTCAATCACCTTAAGGAAAAAGGCTCGATTGTAAAAGGCGAAATCGAACAGGCCTTCTGCGAACAATGCAAGATGTTTCTGCCCGACAGATTCATTCGCGGGATTTGTCCGAAATGCAAAGCTGAAAATCAGTACGGCGATTCGTGCGATACCTGCGGGGCGACATACCAGCCGACAGATTTAATAAATCCGGTATGCTCGAACTGCGGGACAAAGCCGGTAATCAAAAAAAGCATTCATTACTTTTTCAGGCTGGCCGACTATCAGCAAAAACTTAAAGATTTGATGGCATCGGGATATACGGGCAAAAGCGTAGCGAATAAACTCAACGAGTGGTTCGACGCGGGGCTGAAAGACTGGGATATATCGAGAGACGGGCCATACTTCGGGTTCAAAATACCCGGCGAAGAAAATAAATTCTTCTACGTCTGGCTCGATGCGCCAATCGGTTATATGGCGAGCTGCAAAAATTACTGCGATAAAAACGGGCTGGACTTCGATAAGGTCTGGAACGGCGGCGAATACGAACTCTATCACTTCATCGGCAAGGACATTATGTATTTCCACGCTTTGTTCTGGCCTGCAATGCTGATGGGAAGCGGATACAAAGTCGCAAAGAGACTTTTCGTGCACGGATTCCTTACTGTCAACGGCGTAAAGATGAGCAAATCTAAGGGGACGTTTATCAAAGCCGCGACTTACGCAAAACACCTTGACGCGGAATTTCTGCGGTATTATTACGCGAGCAAATTGACCGAAGGCGTCGACGATATCGATTTGAACCTCGAAGATTTTGTCGCGAAGGTAAATTCAGACCTCGTCGGCAAACTTGCGAACCTTGCGAGCAGGTCGGTGCCGATGCTGACAGGCAAACTGGGCGGAATGCTCGGAACGATTGATGCAGCGGGCAAGGAATTGATTAATCAGATTGCCGCGGCAAAACAGCAGATAATAAACGATTATGAAAATCTCGATTACGCATCGGTTATACGACAGATTTCGGCCCTTGCGGATATCGCGAATAAATACGTCGAGCAAAGCCAGCCGTGGGCGATGATAAAAACAGACGCGGAAAAAACACGCACGATACTCACGGTTATTTTAAATGCAGTTAAGATTCTTGCGATATATCTAAAGCCGGTACTGCCGGTGTTTGTCGAAAAGATTGAAAAAATACTCGGCGTTGGGGCATTGTCGTTCGCTGATGTCGAAACGTTACTGGAAAATAAAAAGGTAAACGAATATATAAGACTTGCAGAAAGAGTTGATAAGGATAAGGTACAAGCTATGTTAGAAGAAAGTAAAAATGAATCCGCCGACGCTAAAGCTATGGCGGACGGGTCGGCAGAACAAAAACCGGCAGTTACACTCGATGAGCCAATGGAGGCGGAATGTACGATTGACGATTTCAAGAAGGTAGACCTGCGGGTGGCAAAAGTCGTAAAGGCCGAAAAGGTCGAAGGCGCAGATAAACTGCTGCGCCTTGAGCTGGATATAGGCGGGATAACGAAGAATGTTTTCGCAGGGATTGCAAAGGCATATCAGCCGGAGCAGCTTGTCGGCAGATTAGTTATCTGCTGTGCGAATCTGCAGCCTCGAAAGATGAAGTTTGGAGTATCGGAAGGAATGATTCTCGCGGCAGGGCCGGGCGGAAAAGAAATATTTATGCTCGGAATAGATTCGGGAGCGAAGCCTGGACAGAGAATACATTGATTGAAAATTGAAGAATGAAGATTGAAGATTTGCGGAACCCCTAAGGGGAGTTGTTTTAATTTTCACCACAGAGGGCACCCGCCTTCGCCAAGGCTACGGACGGGCAGACAGAGAATACAGAGATAAAAAATATAATGAAAAAGAGTATACAGGAAATTGCGAGGCTTGACGGGAGATATTCGCTGCGGGCGTTTCAGTTCGTTAACGAAGGGCTGGGATTTACCGTGAAAAAATTTCACAGCCTTGATATAGAAGAATCCGGTACGCATCATGTAACAGGCAAACAACTGTGCGAGGGCCTTGCCGAATTTGCCACTAATAAATGGGGCAGGATGGCAAAGGTTACGCTGAATCAGCTCGGTATAAAATCCACGAGAGATTTCGGCAATATCGTTTACCTGATGGTCGAAAATAAATGGATGCACGCACGGCCGGAAGATACGATTGAGGAATTCGATAATGTTTATGATTTCGAGGAAGTTTTCGAGAAGAATTATCAGTTTAGTTCTGGAAAATAGGAACACGAATTTTTTAATCACAGATAGCTATACCACAAGTTACGCTGATTTTTTTGATTTAAAGGTATCTCTAATAATTCGGGGAATTGAGATTGCTTCGTCCACCTTAGGCGTCCTCGCAATGACAAAACTACCTCCCGGCACAGGTCCGGGGGCTAAACAAAATTATTGTGCATCGTCGGAATGTTCTTTTCCGATTTTGATATCGCTGAAACAATCGGGGGCGTGTTTTTTCAGGATTTTGAATATTTCAGTACAGACGATTCTGATTTCCCATTGTGCCTTTGGGCTCGTGCGGATTTTTATAATGTGCCGCCATTCCCTTAGATTTGCCGTTACCACAATCTCGCTCGTACAGGCGTTGGGCAGGACAAACCGGGCATCCTCCCGTTTCAGGCCTTTATCCCGCCATTTTTTGTACATCAGCCTGATTGTTTCCATATCGTTCTGAAATTCTTCGATGTGCTCTTTCGGCAAAGTCTCAGGAATTACAAAATGAAAATTTTCCTCATCGACATATCGTTGCGACTGCTGAGAAACGCTCATCAATCTATGACGGACGAGCTGGTGCGTCATCGCGCGGGAACAGTTTTCGATTCGAAATGTCGCGCAGGCGTGCTCAAGAGGAGAATCGTGTCCCATTTTTATTAGTCTCTGTATGAAATCGCTTGCGGAATTTGCGCCGATTTTATCGAAACTCAGATAGCACGTTCTGCCTGCCTCTTCGATGAGTTTTTCGGCGTCTGGCGTAATCGCAAGCAATGTGACTTTTAGTTGATTATTATTTTCGTTCATTTAAATAACCGCTCATTTACATTCGCGGCTCTGAACCCCGCCATAGTAATGGCGGGGCTAACCGCTAAATTTTTTCGATATCGATTTTTCCGGCGGCGGCAAGAGCCATATTAACGTTTCCGAACGGCGCGCTTATCGCAAAGCCGCCGACTACATCGCTTATTTTATCCATCAATTCCATAGCAATTCGGACGCCTTCTTTTCGGCCGTCGCGGCCGTCTTTGGTTTTGCTCATACGCTTCAAAATTTCAGCGGGCACGACAACGCCGGGGACCTCATTGGCCATAAATTCGGCGTTTTTATAATTTGTAAAGGGCCATATGCCCGCGATTACGGGAATTTTACAGTCTTTTGTCAGTTCGAGAAATTTGAATAAACTTTTTTCATCGAAGACCGGCTGGGTTATCGCAAATTCTGCGCCGGCCTCGACTTTCTTTTTGTACCGGCCGATTTCTCTTTCCAAATCTGAAGCGACGGGGTTTGCGCCAACTCCGACAACGAGCGATGTCGGAACGGGCAGGGCGTTGCCGGCGATATCGATGCCGCAATTGAGATTGCTTACGACTTTAGTCAGGGTAATCGAATCGAGGTCGAAGACCGCTGTCGCATCGGGATAGTCGCCCAGCTTTGGCGGGTCGCCGGTGATTATCAGGACATTTTTCAAATCAATCGCCTGTATGCCGAGCAGGTCGGACTGCATCGCGATTATGTTCCTGTCACGGCAGCAGAAATGCAGCAACGTTTCGATATTGCAGAGCTGATTTATTTTTATCGCTGTTATCATTGCGCTAAGACGCGAGCTTGCGCGCGGGCCGTCGGGAATATTGACGGCGTCAATTCCGTATTTTTCGCAAAGTTTTACTTTTTCGATAAGGCCTGAAACGTCGATTCCTTTCGGAGGCGAAATTTCTACGGTATAAATTTTTTCTCTGGTTGACAATTTTGCGCCGAGTTTCGATTTATTTTTCAGTTCGACTGGCTTTTGCCTGACGGCCTGTTTGGGCTGCGGCTTTATCTCAATCACTGCGAAGCTCGAATCGGCTTTGTGGAGCGGCCTGACGGTTTTAACCATTTGCTTTATATGCTCCGGTGTTGTTCCGCAGCAGCCGCCGAGGATTTTGGCGCCTTTTTCGTAAAAACGTTTGGCGTATTCTGCCATATATTCCGGCGTGCACATATAAACGGTTCTGCCGTCGATATTATGCGGCAGGCCGGCGTTGGGCTGGAGGGATATCGGTTTTGTCGTTATTTTTTTTATAAGCTCGAGGCTTTCGAGCATCGCGGCGGGGCCGATGGAACAATTCAATCCCACGGCGGCAACCTGCGGGAACTCGGCGAGTTTGGCAAAGGCCAAATCAATTTTGTCGCCGTAGAGCGTTTCGTTGTTTTCGTTTATCGCCATTTGCGCGACAATCTCAAGGCCGCACGTTTTTACCGCGCAATTTATCGCGATTAGTAATTCTTTCAGATTGGTAAAAGTTTCGAAGAGCAGGAAATCCGCGCCGGCCCGGGCCAGAGCGCTAATCTGGTTTGTGAAGGCGTCGATTATTTCTTTTTCACTTATCAGGCTGCCCTGGGCGATATCGAAACCGAGCGGGCCGATGGAACCTGCGACAAGAATTGTTTTCCCATCGCTTACGCTCCGGGCTCTGTTAGCGGCGGATTGTTTTGCGATTTTTACGGCAGCGGTATTAATCTGAGCGGTTTTTTCAGCAAGGCCGAACCTTGCGAGCCTGAATTCGTTTGCGCCGTAAGAGTTTGTTTCTATAAAGTCGCTGCCCGCTGAGATATACGAATCGTGAATTTGGCCGATTAGTTTGGGATTTGTAATGTTAAGCTCTTCGAAGCAGGTATTTATAAATACCCCTTTGGAATAGAGCATTGTGCCCATCGCACCGTCGGCAAAGACGATTTGTTTGCTTAAAATTTCAGTTAATTTCTTCTCTGACATTATCTTCCTGTTAATTGTAATTTTCCGATTATACACATATACCGGAAAAGTTCAAATCCTGACTGTTTTAATTTTCATTTGCAAAAATACCCGTTTTTACTATACTTGGCTGGAATTAAACCCTTCTAAAGGACTCGATAATGGGCGACGAAAAAAAGAACGATTTGAAGAAAGTCAAGGAACTCGTTGATCTTATGATAGAAAACGACCTTGTGGAGGTTGAGATTGTCGACGGCGACAGCAAAATACACCTCAAACGTCCCGGCCATTCGCAACCGATGCAGGCTATGGCTCCGATGCATATTATGGCACCTGCCGCGGCGTCTGCCGCAGGTTCGGCTGTGCCGGCCGCTGACGATAAACTCGTTGATATTAAATCGCCAATAATCGGCACCTTTTATGCCGCGCCAAGTCCGGATTCGGCGCCTTACGTGAAAGTCGGCGACCATGTAACGCCTGATACGGTGGTATGCATCATCGAGGCGATGAAAGTAATGAACGAAATAAAGGCTGAAACCACCGGCACAATCGAAAAGGTTATGATAGCCAACGGTCAGGTAGTCGAATTCGGCCAGGTAATTTTCAAGGTCAGGCCGGATTAACCGGTGCTGATTTTCTTCAGGGAAATTCATGTTTTCAAGAATCCTAATAGCCAATAGAGGCGAAATAGCATTAAGAATAATTCGTGCCTGTCGCGAACTCGGCATCGAAGCGGTGGTTGTCTATTCCGAGGCGGACAGGGGCGCTTCATACCTCGAGCTTGCCGACCAGGCAATCTGTATCGGTCCTGCGAGTCCGGCCCAAAGCTATCTTAATATTCCGGCGATAATGAGCGCTGCCGAGGTTGCCGATGTCGAGGCTATTCATCCCGGCTACGGCTTTCTCGCGGAGAACGCGCACTTTGCCCAGATATGTGCCGACTGCGGCATAACTTTTATAGGGCCCAGGCCTGAGTCGATGCAAATGCTCGGCGATAAAGTCGCGGCCAGAGACCTTGCGAAAAAAGCGCACGTTCCTGTTGTGCCCGGCTCGGACGGCGAGATAAAAAACGAAAACGAAGCAATCAAACTCGCAAATAAAATAGGTTATCCCGTCATCGTAAAGGCGGCGGCGGGCGGCGGCGGAAGAGGAATGAGAGTCGCCCATAACGATATAAGCCTGCGAAACGCTTTCGCTACGGCAAAGACCGAAGCTGAGGCGGCATTCAAGAACGGGACTGTCTATCTGGAAAAATATGTCGTCGAACCGCGGCATGTCGAGGTGCAGATTATGGCCGATAAGGCCGGCAATACACTGCATTTCTTCGAACGCGATTGTTCCATCCAGCGAAGACATCAGAAATTGATTGAAGAATCGCCTTGCCCGGTGCTTGACGAACGCACCCGTGAAGAATTATGCAAGTCGGCTCTTAAAGTGATAAAAGAGGCGCGTTATGAAAATGCGGCTACTGTCGAGTTTCTGCTCGACCGCGACAAAAGATTTTACTTTATCGAAGTCAATACGAGAATCCAGGTCGAACATCCGGTTACGGAAATGGTTACGGGAATAGACCTGATAAAGATGCAGCTTAAAGTCGCCGGCGGCCAGAATATTAATCTTCGCCAGAAGGATATCGAACACCGCGGCGTCGCAATAGAATGCCGTATTAACGCCGAAGATCCGGACCGCAATTTTTCGCCATGTCCGGGAAGAGTCGATAAATTCATTCTGCCCGGCGGAATGGGTGTAAGGGTCGATACACATCTTTTTCAGGGCGCGATGGTTTCACCTCATTACGATTCAATGGTCGCAAAACTGATTGTTCATCGGCCGACAAGGGAAGAAGCGATAATAACGATGAAACGCGCTTTGGGCGAATTCAGAATCGGGCCAATTAAGACCACAATCCCGGCCTGCTTAAAAATCCTCTCGCATAATCTGTACCTGCAGAACAAAGTCGATACGAGCTTTGTCGAGCAGCATCTTTCATAACGGCTCAAACTTTTTCAATCGCCTCTTTAACCTGCGCCAGAAATGTTTTTACCTTCACAGCGATAGATTTTTTATCGTTTAAGTTTTCCTCGATAATTTTTACGATTCTTGAGCCGATGATGACGCCGTCGGCGCCGGCTTTCGCCAATTCAACAGCGTGCTGCGGCGTGCTTACGCCAAACCCTACGCAAACGGGAACATCCGTAATGGATTTTAACCTGCTTATCAGAGGCTTAATCATATCCGATAAGGTATCACGTCCGCCGGTTACGCCCAAAAGCGAAACGGTGTAAATAAAGCCGGTGCATTTTTCGGCGATTTTTTTGGCGCGGTCGGTTTCAGTGTTAGGCGTTACCATAAAAACCGTATCAAGACCTGCTTTTCGGGCAGGAGCGTAAATTTCGTCGACATCGTCAATACTCAAATCGGCGATAAGGACGCTGTTTGTGCCGGCCTTTGCGAAATCGGCGAAAAACTTTTCCGTACCGTACTGGAAAATTAAATTGTAGTACATCAAAAGGCCGATTGGAATATCTTTATAGGCTTTTACCTTCGCGATAAAGTCCTTTGCTTTTTCAACTGTTATGCCGGCGCCCAGCGCACGGATGTCGGCTTTCTGGATTGTCGGGCCGTCGGCAATCGGGTCCGAAAAAGCGATACCAAGTTCAAGAATATCTGCGCCGGCGTCAATGGCGGCTTTAACGATTTGCAGACTGGTATCAAAATCCGGGTCGCCGATTACGAAAAATGGAATCAGTGCCGCACGTTTGAGTTCCGTGAAAGTTTGTTTATATGTCTTCATAAAAATCCTTTAGCCACAGAGAAAAATATGGTTTTTTATTTTAAGCCACAGAGCTCACAGAGAACACAGAGATATTATTTCAATCTGTTTCTTTCAACTATATCAACGTCTTTATCGCCGCGGCCGGAAAGATTAACGACGACAGTCGTATCGGCAGGCAATTTGCCTTTCTGGCTGTACACCCACGCCAGAGAATGCGCGCTTTCGAGTGCAGGTAAAATACCTTCGCATTTTGTAAAGATGTCGAAAATGTCGAGCACATCGTTATCCTTTACGGCGACATATCTGGCCCGGCCGGTATCTTTCAGCAGGCAATGTTCGGGGCCGACGCCGGGATAATCAAGGCCGGCGGAAATCGATTCGGTATCGAGAATCTGGCCTTCCTTATTCTGCATAAGATACATTTTCGTTCCGTGCAGAATACCGACGCTGCCTGCGGCAAGCGGGGCGGCGTGTTTTCCTGTTTCGATTCCTTTGCCCGCAGGTTCCACGCCGACAAGTTTAACATCTTTATCATCGACAAATGCGCTGAAGATTCCAATCGCGTTGCTTCCGCCGCCGACACAGGCGGTAACTATATCAGGTAATTTGCCGATTTTTTCGAGACACTGCTCGCGGGCCTCTATTCCGATGCAGGACTGGAAATATTTTACGATAGTCGGGTACGGATGTGGGCCGCAGACGGTGCCGAAAAGATAAAATGTATCAGTGACATTGGCCGTCCAGTAGCGAAGCGCTTCGTTGATAGCGTCTTTTAATGTTTCCGTTCCGCCTTTGACGGGAATGACTTCTGCGCCGCAAAGTCTCATTTTGTGAACGTTTACGCTCTGGCGCTCAACATCGACTGTGCCCATAAAAATTTTTGTCTGCATTCCGAACAGTGCGCCAATCATGGAAGTCGCAAGGCCGTGCTGGCCGGCGCCGGTTTCGGCGATAAGTTTTGTTTTGCCCATATATTTCGCAAGAAGACCCTGGCCGAGACAGTTGTTGACCTTGTGCGCTCCGCCGTGAAGCAGGTCTTCGCGTTTGATGTAAACTTTAAATCCCACAAGTTCGCTGAATCGCGTGGCGTAATACAAAGGCGTCGGCCTGCCGGCGTAATCTTTGTAAAGCACGTCAAGCTCGGCGGTGAATTTCGCGTCTTTGTAAAATTTATAGAAGGCTTTTTCCATTTCCTCCAGAGCCGGTATCAAAACTTCCGGTACGTAAAAACCGCCGAATTGTCCGAATCGTCCTTTTTGTTTCATCCTACACCTTTGCCACAGAGTTGATTTTATTTTTAGCCACAGAGCTCACAGAGAACACAGAGATATAAATTTGAATCTTTCTCATTGCGCACCTTTACCAGATACAACGTTTCCTATATTATTGAAAAGTTCAGTCATTTTTTTATGGTCCTTTTTGCCGGGCGAACTTTCGATTCCGCTGCAGACATCGATTCCGTAAAAGCCATGGCCGAGGGCCTCGATTACGTTTTCTGGTTTTATTCCGCCCGCGAGAAAGGTTCTGCCGAATATATGTCCCGTAAGTTCAGGCAGAGAGTTCCAGTCGAATCTTTCTCCTGTTCCGCCGTAAAGTACCGGATGGTAAGCGTCGAGCAGGAGTGCATCGACTGAAAAATTTTTCGCGTATTCGATATCTTTATTCGTTTGAATTCTTACGGCCTTTATAATCTGCGCGGGCATATTATTGAGCGATATGCAGAATCCCGGGCTTTCATCGCCGTGAAGCTGCACCCAGTTGAGCATTAAATCGCCGGCGATTTTGCGAATGGTGTCGGTGTCGGCGTTTACGAACAGGCCGACGATGTCAACAAAAGCAGGGAGTTTCACAATGATTTTTTCAGCTTCCTGCGGCGAGATGTATCTTGGGCTCGGAGAATGGAAATTGAAGCCGAGCATATCGGCGCCGAGCTGCACCGCCTTGATGGCATCTTCGGCATTTGTTATTCCGCATATTTTAACTTTTGATAAAGCCATAATTATTTTTTCTCGTTGGAAATTTTAACCAGTTTTTCGAGACACTGTGCCGCGGCGCCGGTATTTATGGATTCGGCGGCTTTTTCAAAACCGCTGTGCATATCATCGGCGAGGTTGGCGACCATTATCGCTGCCGCTGCATTCAGGAGCACCATATCGCGGGCAGGGCCTTTATTTTTGCCGTGCAGAATATCTTTTATAAGTCCCGCATTGTATTCCGCATTGCTGCCGACAAGCTCGGCCATCTTCGGTGATGAAATTGGAAAATCTTTCGGATTGATTTCATAAGCAATCTTTTTTTTGTCTTTTAGTTCGACAACTTTCGTAACGGACGTGATGCTTATTTCGTCAAGACCGCTGCCGTGGACAATCATCACGCGTTTGAGGCCGAGAATTTCAAAAGTCTCGGCGATTCTGTCGAGCAGAGATTCCTGGGGCACGCCCATTACCTGTCCCTGCGCACCGGCCGGGTTGGCAAGCGGGCCCAAAATGTTAAACGCTGTACGGAAATCGAGACTCTTCCTGATGGGCTGAACGAATTTCATCGCGGGATGATACATCGGGGCGAACATAAATCCGATGTGCGCGTTTTCGATGCACTCGGCGACAATATCCGGGCCGCAGTCGACTTTAACGCTCATCGCTTCGAGCACATCCGCTGAGCCGCATTTGCTTGTGATGCCGCGGTTGCCGTGCTTTGCGACATAAGCGCCCGCACCGGCGGCGACCAATGCCGATGCGGTCGAGACATTGAACGTTTTCAGCGGCGCTCCACCTGTGCCACAGGTATCTATCATATAAGGAATTTTCGTGGTTACTTTTACGGCGTGGTCTCTGAGCGACTGAGCAAGGCCGGCGAATTCGCTCGGCATCGCTTTTTTCATTCTCATCGCCGCTAAAAACGCGGCAATCTGAACCTCGGCAACTTCGCCTTTGAATATAGTATCCAGCAGGTCTTTTGCCTGTTCGTATTTCAGGTTGCCGCCTTCGAGAAGGATTTCGAGATATTGTGTAATTTTCGTCATAGTGATACTCTCCTGTTCTTTAATGCTATTGTTAAAAGGTTCTGTATAATTTTTCCGCCTGTCGGAGTAAGGATACTTTCCGGATGAAACTGCACGCCGAAAATCGGTTTTTGCTTATGCTGTACTCCCATTACGATACCTTCATACTCGGCGGTTACCGCCAGGCAGTCCGGCACCCTGACGGCGCAGAGACTATGATACCTGCCGGCCTGGAGCGGATTTTCGAGGCCTTCGAAAATTCCTTTGCCGTTATGGGTAACTCTCGAAGCCTTGCCGTGCATTACCTTCGGCGCGTGGCTGACCGTGCCGCCGAAGTATTCGACAATAGCCTGATGACCGAGGCACACTCCGAATATCGGAAGTATATCTTTAAAATAGCCTATCGCCTCAATCGTAACGCCTGCTTTTGCCGGCGTACCGGGGCCGGGAGAGATTATCAGTAAATCAGGCTCAAATTCACCGGCGATTTGTTTAAGAGTTTCCAGCGGCGTATCGGCGCGATAAACTTTCGCGACGCAGTTTCTTTTGCAGAAGTCATCGACAAGGTTATATGTAAACGAATCGAAGTTGTCGATGAACAGGACTTTCGGATTTTGGCTTGTATCATTCATTTTCATATTCCTCTCACCGCCCGCAGGCAGGAATTCGCCTTGTGGCCTGTTTCCTCAAATTCTGTTTTCGGCACGCTGTCATGGACTATACCCGCTCCTGCGCGAACATAAGCAATATGGTCCTTTACCTGCAGCGAACGTATAGTTATACAGCTATCGAACTGTCCGTCAACGGTTAAATACATTACCGCACCGCCGTAATAGCCGCGTTTGTTTTTTTCGAGCTGGCGGATGATTTTCATCGCTTCTATTTTTGGGGCGCCTGTCAGCGTTCCCATATTCATCGTCGCAAGATATGCGCTTAAGGCGTCGAGTTCGCTTGCCAGTGTTCCTTTCACATTGCTTACAAGGTGCATTACCGATTCGTATTTTTCGGCAATCAAAAGTTCGTTTACTATTCGCGAACCTTTTTGGGTCACTCTTGCGATATCGTTTCTTGCGAGGTCAACGAGCATCATATGCTCTGCAAGTTCCTTGCGGTCGAGTTTCAGTTCCGCTTCGTATCTGAAATCGGTATCTGGGTCGATTTTGCCGTTAACTTTGCCTCGCGGTTTTGTTCCGGCAATCGGGCGGATTTCGACCTGACGGTTTTTCGTTCCGCTGACGCGCAGATTAAGCTCCGGGCTTGCGCCTGTCAGAACTGTATTTGGCGTATTGATGTAAAACATATAGGGCGACGGGTTGAGCTGCCGGAGTTTTTTATAAACGTCGAGCGGCTCATCGGGGCAAGGCTCCGTAATCGTCCTGCTGAGAACAACCTGAAATATATCGCCGTCGGTGATGTGTTTCTTGGCGGTCTGAACCATCTGTTCGTATTCCGCCTGTTCGGTATCCGTGCCGGTTTGGGGCAGGGGGCCGAGGTATCTTTTGGGCATTGGCATTTCGGTTTTCAACGTCTTAAAGTAATAATCGAAGCAGTTTTCGGCATCTGCCATAATTTCATTTTTGTCGTCGCTGGTCATCACGACATTTACGACTATGTAGGCTCTGCCGGTTTTGTGGTCCATCAGGAAAATATTATCGGCAAAATAAAGTTCGTAATCCGGCACGTCGAGCAGGACATTTTTATTCGCGGGCAGTTTTTCGAACTGGTCGATGAAGTCGTAACTCAAAGCGCCGAGCATTCCACAGGTAACACGAAACGGCTGTCCTGAAAGTTCGAAAGCGAAATTAACCGCCCTGATAACGTCCATCTGATTCACCGCTTTTAATCTGGCTTGTTCGTCGATGATGTCGTGGTCGGGATTGAGACGGCCGGTAATGCGGTCTTTTTCGAATTTTATTTCTTTGCAGAAATCGAATCTGTCTCTTGCGACAGTCGCGAAATATTTTATCATTCTTTTGCCCACAGGACTCAGCGCAACAATTTGGAAATCGGCGCCTTTGCCGGCGAGATACAAGGCCGGCCTGGCCGTGCCGAAAGTCAGTTCTCCCTCGTTTTTGCCGGCAAGGTGGTCCCTGGACTCAAGAAGGCAGCAATGCTGTTTTCGGCCGTAATCGCTCAGCTTTGCGAAAAAATCAACCGGCTCGGAAACGTCAATCTCCCTTACAAGCGGGATAATCTGGCCCACTTTCGCGTTATTGATTTTCTGGTTTAATTCTGTCATATCTTTTTCTCACACACTTTAAGGTTAATAATATACATCCCGTTAGACCTATTTACAACAATGCAGGCCATACAAATTTTCCTGTTTTCACCATATTTAACACCTATTCAAATTTAAAACAGGTCTAACCGGATACAAAAAAAACGACCTGCCGCTACCGACAGGTCGTGAAATTTTATTTTATATATTTTTTAAAGGTACAGAAAGGCTCACAACCCGTCAGCTATTTGACAGGCCACCACCAACCAAAACGAACCTTAGAAAAATTATGAGCCATAGTTGTTGTAATAGTAACAATATAACGGTTTTTTGTCAAGCGAATTGTTTTGCGGTTTTTGAATGCTTGCGGAATGAACGGTTTTTGCGTATATTGTTGCTCGATTATCCGTCCTTCGCCCCGATTTTATCGGGGCTGCGAAGGACAGGTCGGAAATTGTTAAAAAGCCTTAAGATGGTTAAAATAGAGACTGTTGCATAAATTGGAGTAAAAAAATGAGTATATTGAAATACGACCCGAACCTGCCGTATAAAGTAGCTGATATATCGCTTGCCGAGTGGGGCAGAAAAGAACTGAACCTTGCCCGTAATGAAATGCCGGGGCTGATGGCCGTCCGCGCAAAATACGGCAAGGAAAAACCGCTCAAGGGTTTGAAAATCAGCGGGTCCCTGCATATGACGATTCAAACGGCAATGCTGATTGAGACGCTTGTCGAACTCGGCGCAAAGGTAAGATGGGCTTCGTGTAATATTTTCAGTACGCAGGACCATGCGGCCGCGGCGGTCGCGAAAGAAAAACTTGCGGCTGTTTTCGCATGGAAGGGCGAGTCGCTCGATGAATACTGGTGGTGCACCGAGCAGGCTCTTTTGTGGCCTGACGGCGGCGGACCTGATTTGATTGTCGATGACGGCGGAGACGCAACACTGATTATTCATCAGGGCGTAAAAATTGAAAAAGATTCTTCGCTGCTGAATGAGACCAGCGATAATCACGAAATGCAGATAATTATGAGTCGTTTAAAAGCTTCTGTCGCTGAAAATCCGCAGAGGTGGACGAAAATCGCAAAGGCAATCAAAGGTGTTTCCGAAGAAACGACAACCGGTGTCGGCAGACTTTATCAAATGCAGAATGACGGCTCTCTGCTGTTCCCGGCGATTAATGTAAACGATTCGGTTACCAAATCAAAATTCGATAATCTTTACGGCTGCCGTGAATCGCTGGCCGATGGTTTGAAAAGGGCGACAGATATTATGGTCGCGGGCAAATGCGTTATCGTCTGCGGCTACGGCGATGTCGGCAAAGGCTGCGCTCAGTCGATGCGCGGCTTCGGCGCAAGGGTAATCATTACGGAAATCGACCCGATATGCGCTTTGCAGGCGGCGATGGAAGGTTACGAAGTGAAAACGCTCGAACAGGTAGTAGAGGAAGGCGATATATTCGTAAGCGCTACAGGCTGCTGCAATGTCATCCGCGGCGAACATATGGAAAAGATGAAAAACGAAGCGATTATCTGCAACATCGGCCATTTCGACCACGAAATACAGATGAGCTATCTCGAAAAAAATCCGAAATGCAAAAAAGAGAATATCAAGCCGCAGGTTGACAAATGGACCGTTCTTTCCGGAAGGTCGATTATCATTCTCGCCGAGGGCAGGCTGGTAAATCTCGGCTGCGCGACGGGCCATCCGAGTTTTGTTATGAGCAACAGTTTTACGAACCAGACTCTTGCCCAGATAATGCTCGCCAAAGGCGGCCTTGAGAAAAAAGTTTATACGCTGCCGAAAAAACTCGATGAGGAAGTCGCAAGACTTCATCTCGGCCGGTTAAGCGCTTCCCTGACTAAACTTACGCCGGAGCAGGCAAAATATCTAAACATTCCGGCAGAAGGACCGTTCAAGCCGGAGCATTACAGATACTAAAAAGTTAAAATTCGAAATCCGAAACTATTTGGAACATTTGAAAATTAAAATTTTGAATTTGTTTCGTATTTCGGATTTCGTGCTTGGGATTTTCTTATTATGTGGGAACATTTCGCACATCAGGCTGATATCGGCATAAGAGCCACTGCCGACAGTTTAAGCAGTGCGTTCGAAGATGCCGCAATCGCTCTTACGGCAATCGTTACAAAGCCGAAAAAAGTGGAAGCCAAAGAATCTGTAAATATAGATTGCAGCGGCAAAAATGAGGAGCTTCTGTTTGTCAACTGGCTCAACGCCGTTATTTATGAAATGGTTGTGCGAAAGATGCTCTTTAGTAAATTTGATGTTTCAATTGAAAACTTAAAGCTTTCTGCGAAAATATGGGGCGAAAAGATTAATCAGGAAAAACATTCACCCGCGGTTGAGCCGAAAGCGGTAACTTATAATCAATTGAGCGTAACAGAAGAAAACGGTAAATGGCTTGCCCAATGTGTAGTTGACGTTTAGACACAGACTAACACGGACTTTTTAGACACGGATTTACACGGATTAACACTGTTTATAATTTATTTTTCTCTGTGTTCTCTGTGAGCTCTGTGGCTATTTAAATTTTAATATCTCGGTGGCAGAATTTATGGCGAAACCACAATTAAAACAGATTGGCGAATATTGCTGGCAAATCGAGCCTTTCGGCAAAATGAATGTGCCCGGCGTGATTTTCGCCGACCATAATCTGATAAACGATATCGACGAAAAAACTATGTCGCAGGTTTGCAATGTCGCCGCTCTGCCGGGAATCGTAAAAGCCTCTTTCGCTATGCCGGACGCTCACATGGGTTATGGATTTCCGATTGGAGGCGTCGCGGCGTTCGACCCTGAAGATGGCGGCGTAATCTCCGGCGGAGGTGTCGGTTTCGATATCGCATGCGGAGTAAGAACATTTCATACGGGCCTGACCGAAGAAGATATAAATAGTGTAAAAGAAAAATTGGCTGAATCTTTGTTCCGCGATATTCCGGCAGGGGTCGGCAGTACAGGCAATATCAATTTAAGCACTGCCCAGCTCGATAATATGCTCGCAGGCGGCGCGGCCTGGGCCGTTGAAAAAGGCTTCGGCACAAAAGAGGATTTGAATTTTATCGAAGAAGGCGGCTTTGTAAAAGGCGCTAACCCGTCAAAAGTTTCGTCTCAGGCTAAAAGACGTCAGCAGGAGCAAATGGGTACGCTCGGAAGCGGCAATCATTATCTCGAAATTCAAAAAGTCGCTGATACTTATGATTCACAGATTGCCGAAGGGTTCGGACTGAAAAAAGGTGATTTGCTCGTAAGTATTCACTGCGGCTCGCGCGGGCTGGGTCATCAAATCGGCACGGATTTTCTCAGGGAAATGGCTTCGCAGGCTGCGCAATACGGAATCGACCTGCCCGACAGGGAACTCGCATCGGTGCCGATAAATAGTCCCTTAGGCGCCGATTATCTCGGCGCGATGCGTTCGGGAATAAATTGCGCTCTTGCTAACAGACAGATTCTTACTGAACTTGTCAGACGTGTCTTTGCGAAAATTTTCCCAAAGGCACAATTGAATATGCTTTACGATGTAAGCCACAACACTGCGAAAATGGAAGAGCATAATGTTAACGGAAAAATGAAACAGTTATTGATTCACCGCAAGGGCGCTACGCGTTCTTTCGGGCCGGGAAGCATCGATTTGCCGCCTCGTTATAAATCGTTCGGCCAGCCTGTTTTGATTGGCGGAAGCATGGGAACTTCTTCTTATATCCTTGCCGGGACAAGCGAAAGCGAAAATCTTGCGTTCAGCTCGGCCTGTCACGGCGCCGGCAGAAGTATGAGCAGAACAGCCGCGACGAAAAAATGGCAGGGCAGCCAGATTGTTAAAGACCTTGCCCAAAGAAAGATAATTATTAAATCGAGGTCGATGCGGGGCCTCGCCGAGGAAGCCCCTGATGCGTATAAAAATGTCAGTGCAGTTGTCGAGGCGACTGCAAACGCAGGCCTCGCGAAAAAGGTAGCGAAGTTACTGCCCATTATTTGCGTCAAGGGCTGATTTCTCCGCGGATAAAGCTTTTTCAGTTTTTCGCTGGAGAATACCGCGAATCAGTCTGGTTATACCGACAGCAAGAAATACCAGAGCAACGAATAATGCGATTCCGCTGTCATCCTCTATTTTACCGTTGGTGGCCGCAAGTATGACAATTATTAAACACAGACCCATCACAGATAACCCGATTCCAGCACTAAGATTTATTATCCAGTTGGGGCCTTTCTGTTTAACAGATCTGAGTTCCGACAGCGGCGTGCCTTTTTCAATTGCCGCCAGAATCTGCTGATGCTCAAGACGTTTTTTATTCAAAACATACCAAAAAGCCATAACAATCGCTACAATTGCAACTACAAACGGCAGGGCACCGATTATAAAAGGCCAATTGCCTATTTCAACCTTATCTCCGCCGGCTTCGCTGACAGTTAAAGCTAAAATTTGAGGGAACATATTAAATTCCTTTCAAAATATCTTTTTTTATAATTATTGTTGCGATTTCGCTTATTAGTCGCAAGACTTATCATAAAGGTTTCAAAAAAAATGAAACTTTTTTGTCGTTTCCGGCGACTAATATAGTAAAGGAGTCGTTTTTTGGCAGATGAAACCGGACAAAACAAAAGGGAGGGGTTAATACACCGCCTGCAAAGCGGCGACAGCACGGCGTTTGCCGACTTTATCGCCAAATATCAGCAGCAGGTTTTTATGTGCTGCCGCCTGCTCGGACTCGATACCAATGAAACAGAAGATGTGGCAAGTGAGACATTTATGGCGGCGTATCAGGGAATTGGCAAATATAACGGCAGGGCAAAATTAAGCACCTGGCTTTGGAAAATAGCGTATAACAAGTCAATAAATTATATTCGGCAGAAAATCCGTCAGCAGAAACTGCAGGAAAAACTTCAGAAAGATTATAAAGAAGAAACCTCTGATGTGGCTTTTGACGGAAATGAAGAAATCGTATGGGATGCCGTAAAAAAACTGCCGCACGACCAGGCAATGGCGATAGTTTTATATTACAGGCAGGAAAAAAGCGTTAAAGAGATTGCAAATATTCTGAAAAAAGGTCAAAATACCGTTAAGACAAATTTATTCAGAGGCCGCGAAAAACTCAAAGAGCTTCTGGGCGATAAAATTGAAAGGCTTTACTAATGCCGGCTGAAAATAAACAAAACGAACGCAGATTCGATGACATACTGAAAAAAAATCTCAAACAGCACCGGGAGTCGATTCGCAATGATTTTGCCCGCGAGCTTCTTGCTAAAATTCAGAAAGCAGAGCAGCAAAAAGCGCTTGCGAAAGTTATTATGCAGGAAAGAGTGCTGCTGGCTGCGTGTATATTTCTGCCTATAGCGGCGATAGCGGTGATATTTGCATTTCCAAACCTGATTGTCGAATCGTCACAGCAGACGACAATCTTACATTCACTGCTTATTCAACTGGCTAAAGCTTCCATGAATCACTGGCAATTGTGTATTTATTATACCATGGCGGTAGCCGCCGTGATATACACCGTTTACGAGATGGTACTTGCGGAGCATTAGGCTTATTTTATTTTTATCGAGCCGTTATGCGTTCGCAAAAATAGTTTATCCCTGCCGTCGCCAATGGTGCCTTTTAAATCTTTTCCTATCTTGCCGTCAACCGAAACAAGCAGTTTTGTCCTGATGGAGCCGTTACGCGTTGAGGCGTCTACTGCCGCGGAAAAATCTTCAGGAGCGGCAAAGTCGATGTTTCCATTATGTGTTTCGGCGATGATTTCGCATTTGTTCGCGGATTGCTCGATGCACTTTATATTTATATTGCCGTTGTGAGTACCCATTTTTAAATCCGCAAGTGAACCCTTGTAGTCAACATTGCCGTTATGAGTTGACGCATTGGTATTGCCCGATACATCGGCAACTGTGACATTGCCGTTATGCGTTACAAGAGATAAATTCATCGCCCCGGGCAGATTGGCATCCAGGTTTATATTAAGCTGGACGTCTTTCGGCATTTTCGGTTTTTCGATTTTTACAGTTACACCGTTGCCGTCCGACAGGAGAGATATTTTCACCTCTTCGGCGATTTTTTTGGCAATCTCTTCGGTATCGGCTTTAACAATAATCGCAGCAGCCAGGTTGCAATCGGTTGTCCGGCCGCCTTTGACATTTATCCATCCGTTTTGAGTTTGAGCTGCGAAAGATTGAGCCTTGCCGGCCGGAATGGTCAAATTTACCTGTTTTGTGTATTTGACATCGGCCCCGCAGTTGAGGGCAAAAATGATTGTTAATAACATACTGACAATAAAAGTTTTCCTGTTCATATTATTGCCCTTTCGGTTATGAACTTTTTATTTTTCCGGTGCAATCATTTCTTCGTAGCTTTGCCGTTTGCGGATGACCTTGAAATTTTTTCCGTCAACAAGCACTTCCGTCGGCAGGAGACGAGCGTTGTAATTGCTTGCCATCGTAAATCCGTAAGCGCCTGCGGTGAAAATCGCGATTAAATCGCCGCGATTGGCAGGCGGAATCGCCCTGTCTTTGGCGAAAAAGTCGGTACCTTCGCAAATCGGCCCGACGATATCGACAAACTCAAGTCCTTTTATGTCGAGCTTGTCGGTTCTTTTAAGATGAGTAAATTTTTCTTCCACTTTTGTCGGCCAGATAAAATGAAAGGCCTCGTAAAGGCACGGCCTGATTAAATCGTTCATACCCGCATCGACAATCACGAATTTTTTGCTGCCGCTCTGTTTGAGATACAAAACTTTCGTAAGCAGAATTCCGGCGTTGGCAATAATACTTTTGCCGGGTTCGAGTACCAGTTTGAGATTTTTACCTTTCAGCAATGGCACAACTCCATCGGCATAATCGGCGGCTGTCGGCACCGTGTCGCTCTGATAATCGGCGCCATATCCGCCGCCCAAATCTATCATTTCGATTTCGAAGCCTTTGCCCCGCAGGGAGTCAATGAGCGGCAGAACTTTTTTTATCGCCTCGCAGTAGGGGTCGATTGTTTTTCCGCCGGAGCCGAGATGAACGTGAATTGCGCACATATTTACATAATCGTTTTTGCCGTATTGAGCGAAAACTTTTTCCGCACGCTCGATATCTACGCCGAATTTGGTTTCTTTCGTTCCGGTAGTGATATGTTTGTGCGTTTTAGGGTCGACGTCCGGATTGACTCTTAACGCCGCCTTTGTTTTTATGCCGGTTTCTTTCGCAAGTTTTATAAGATTTTCAAGTTCGGCTTCGGATTCGATATTAAAATATCCGATTCCAGCTTTCAGTGCAGCGACGATTTCCTCGTCGGTTTTGCCGACTCCCGCGTAAACGATTTTTTTCATATCGGCCCCGGCCTGCTGCGCACGGTAAAGTTCTCCGCCGCTTACGATATCGAAGCCGCTGCCGGCACCGGCGAGGATTTTAAGAATATTTATATTTCCGCAGGCTTTGATTGAATAGCAAACCGTTGTGTCGAGTTTGGCGAAGGCCTTTTTGATTTTTTCAAAATGGTCGAGTATCGTCGCCTTGCTGTAAACATAAACCGGCGTCCCGACAGCCTGGGCTATTTTCTCAACGTCAATATCTTCCGCGAATAACCTGCCGCTTTTGTAACCGAAATAATCCATATTTTTTCCTTTTATAGCCACCAGGACACAAAGGCACAAAAATAATTTTTATTTTAACTCATTTATCCTTAGTGTCTTAGTGCCTTCGTGGCTTTTTGGAGCCATTTGAACCATTTGTCCATACCGTCAGTTGTTTTAGCCGATATTTCGAAAATTTTCAAATCTTTATTTAATTTTCGTCCGTCCCGTTTGGCCTTTTTAATATCGAAATCAAGGTGTTTGGCAAGGTCTGTTTTGTTTATCAGCAAAATATCGGCCTGCGCAAAGGAGTTGGGATATTTCCTGCATTTGTCATCGCCCTCGGCAATGGACAGAACAACGGCCCGTATCGTTTCGCCCAAATCGAAATCCGACGGACAAACTAAATTGCCGACGTTTTCTATTATCACAACATCGAGATTATCTGTATCGAGCTTATGCAGTGCTTTTGTAACCTGTTCGGCCGACAGATGACAGGCGCCCCTTGTTTCGATTTGAACAGCCTGCACGCCGGTGGCAAGAATTCTTTTGGCGTCGAGTTTTGTGTAAAGGTCTCCTTCGATTATAGCGAGATTGATTTTCTTTTTCAGGGCCTTTGCTGTTTTTTCGAGGATTGTCGTCTTGCCGCTTCCGGGCGACGAAATCATATTTATACAGAGGATATTATTCTTTTCGAAAAATTTCCGGTTTGCCGCGGCGAAATCTTCGTTCTTCGCCAGAATTTTTTTCTTTACCTTAATCTTCATATTTTAAAGTCCGTGTCAGTCAGTGTTTCAGTTTGTGTTAGTCCGTGTTTTCAAACTCTATTTCTTCCAGTAATAACGGTGCGTCGTCGCCGAGAGAAAAATCGCTTTTGCCGCATTTGGGACACTGCGGCTCGTACAAATCGAAATTAAATTTCTTATGACAGCTTTTACAAACGGCTTTAAGCGGAATATGTTTTATCTTAAGTTTCGCTCCCTTGCATATCGTGCCCTCTGCCGCCGAGTCGAACGCAAATTCCATCGCCTCATCGTTAAGAGCATTCATCTGTCCGCAGCTTATCACGGCACGGACAACTTTGCCGCTTCTTTTTTTAACCTGCGCGAGAATCGACTCGACAATATTTTCCGCTACAAACACCTCGTGCATCAGCAAATCCTCGGCAATTCTCTGCCGTAAGGCATCTGCACAATGCGTCTGCCTTTTATCATTGTTACAAGCTCGACCAGCGGCTCATCGCTTTTGACGATTTCACCTATCACAGCGGCGTTTTTGCCGTTCTCGCAGCTTTTGCAGATTTCAAGGCATTTTTCGGCATTCTTTTCGGAAACGACTATTACGACTTTTCCTTCGTTCGCGATATTGAGAATATCGAAGCCGAGCATATCCGCCGCCGCTCTTACCGTCGGATTGACAGGTATATTTTCTTCATATATGTCAATGCCGTAATCAGCCTGGCTGACGATTTCGTTCAGGGTCGCTGCCAGCCCGCCGCGCGTCGGGTCCCGCATAAATTTTATTTCGCCGCCGAGAGCTTCGATTGCCTTCGCGCAGATTTGCGCGACAGAGCCGCAGTCGCTTTTCATTTCTGTCTCGAATTTCATCCCTTCTCTTTGCGACATAATCGTCATACCGTGGTCGCCGATTGTGCCGCTTACGATAATTTTATCTCCCGCGGAAATTTTTTCGAATCCAACATCGGCTCTGGGCAGTTTAAATCCCACGCCTGATGTATTTATAAAAATCTTATCGGCACATCCCGCTTCGACGACTTTCGTATCGCCGCAGACGATTGAAATATTTTCCTCTTTGGCGGCTTTCGCTGCGCTGGCGAGAATTTTTTTCAGAACGCTTATCTCAAGCCCCTCTTCGATTATCAGTGACAGGCTCAATGCGGCCGGTTTCGCTCCGCTGACGGCAAGGTCGTTTATCGTTCCGCAGACCGCAAGTTTGCCGATATCGCCGCCGCTGAAGAATAAGGGTTTTACTACGTAGCCGTCAGTTGTAAAACAGATATTATCTTTGCCGGCAGGTATTTCCGCCGCGTCTGTAAGTTTGTTGAGAGTCCGGTTATCGAACGCGGGAAGAATTACGCTGTGAATAAGTTCATCGGTTAGTCTTCCGCCTCCTCCGTGTGCGAGTAGAATTTTATCGCTCGCTGTCATTGAGTGCGCCTTTTTCTCCGGGCGTATTTGTACCACGCCGCGCACGCTCCTTCGCTGCTGACCATACAAGGCCCGACAGGCGTATCAGGCATACAGCTTTTTGCGAACAGCTTGCAGTCCGGCGGGTCTATCAGACCGCAAAGCACCTCGCCGCATTGGCAGCCGGTAAGGTCTTTTTCGTGTACGAACAATTCGCCGAGCTGTTTTTCAGCATCGAAGTCGCTGAATTGCTCTTTTAGTTTCAGAGTGCTTTTGGGTATTTTCCCAAGTCCCCGCCAGCAGCCGTCAACGGCATCGAATGTTTCATCTATTATTCTTTGCGCCGTCTTATTGCCCTGCGGTGTTACAGCGGCAGGATAAACCGAGTCCACCGCAGGCGTACCCTCGGCAAGCTGCCTGCAGATTTCCGAGATTGCCTCGATTATCTGCATCGGCTCGAATCCGGCCACTACGCACGGTTTTTTGAAATTCTCTACGACAGGCTTATACGCATCCGAACCAATTATAACACTTACATGGCCGGGACACATAAACGCATCGATTTTATTATTCTTGTCCGAAAGCAGCGCCGTCATAGCCGGCACTACGAGTTTATGATTGCTGAAGATGAAAATATTTTTGATATTCTGCTGAACTGCTTCCCTGACGACCACTGCCGTCGCCGGTGCCGTCGTTTCAAAACCTATCGCGACAAACACGATTTTTTTGCCTGGATTTTGTTTTGCCAGGCTCAGCGCGTCTTCGGCGCTTAATACTATTTTTATATTGCCCCTGTCGGTTTTTTTCTCGAGCGAACCTTTCCTGCCGGGCACACGAATCATATCGCCGTAGGTCGCGATTAAGCAGTCGTCCCTTTCGGCAAGCGAAAGCACGGCGTCGATATATCCCTGGTCGGTGATACATACCGGACAGCCCGGCCCGCTCAAAAGTTTCATCCCTTCCGGAAACGCTTCCCGAAGGCCCGCACGAAAAACGCTGACTGTATGCGTTCCGCAAACTTCCATTATATTTATTTTTCTGCCAAGCGCATCCTGTGCCCTTGCGATTTGTTTGTAAGCCCTGTTAATTCTATCAAGCATCTTTTACTTTGTCTTATATTCTTTATGTTTATTCGCTATCTTTTCCGCCAGTTCGTCAAGTTTCTTAAAATCTTCTTCTTTCGGCTCGCCTTTTGCCAGTACAGGTTCGAGTATTTCAGCTTTACTGTTTGGCAATAATCCTTTTAACTGTTCGACCATTCTGCCGCCCCATCCGAACGAGCCGATTACTGCAAGGTATTTCGTTTTCGGCCGAAGCGCGTTTACAAGAAACGCCGCATACGCGGCTGCCGGATGAGCGCCCGTCAAAAACGTCGGCGAGGCGATTACTATACCTGCCGCATCGACCGATTCAATCGCCAGCTTGCCGATATCTCCGCCGACAAGATTGAACTGCTCAACGCCGATGCCTTTCGCCATAAGTACGCCGACAAGATGTTCGACCATCTTTCTCGTACTTCCATGCATCGACACATACGCGACGATTGCTTTATTTTCGACATCGTTATCGTCTATCCATTTTTTATAGGCGTCGATGATGAAATTCGGCTCATTATACACCTGCCCGTGGCTCGGGGCGATAAAATGTATATCCAGATTTTTTATTTTTTCAAGATTTTTCCCGACCGGCCCCCTGAAAGGCATCATTATCTCGGCATAATACCGTTTTGCCGACTCGTAGATTTTCGCTTTGTCGGTAACAAACAACTCGCTGCCGCAGAAATGCGAGCCGAAGAAATCGCACGAAAACAGGATTTTATCCTCCGCCAGGTACGTCGACATAGTTTCAGGCCAATGCACCCACGGCGTAAGAATAAATTTCAGGGTCTTGTTTCCCAGCGAAATTTCCTGACCGTCGGCGACGACGATAAATTTGTCTTCGCTGATTCCCATCAGGTCGATGAGCATATTTTTGCACTTTTCGTTGGTAACGACTTTTGCTTCGGGGAAAAGTTCGAGTACATCGGGTATGCTGCCGCTGTGGTCCTGCTCAGCGTGATTTGCGACAAGATAATCGATTTTGGTTATCCCCGCCTCGGCGAGATTTGTGATAAGAGTATCTGTTTTTGCAGGATCGACCGTGTCGATGAGAACGGTTTTCTCGCTGCCTTTAATAATATAAGAGTTGTAAGTCGTACCGTCCGGCAGCGGAATTATTTCATCGAACAGCCTTCTGTCCCAGTCAATTGCTCCGACTTCGAATACATCTTTAGTGATTCGTCTCATTTTTTAAGTTCTTTCACTGCATTTAGGGCTTCGTCATATTTGGGTTCCTGTGCTATTTCCGGCACAATCTCGGAATAACGAATTATGCCTTTGCTGTCAACAACGAAAACCGCTCTTGCCAGCAGTCTAAGGTCTTTTATCAGCACCCCGTAAGCCTGTCCGAACGATGCCGACCTGTGGTCGCTCAGGACCTGCACATTTTTCGCGTCCGCTGTGCCGCACCATCTTTTTTGCGCGAACGGCAAATCCATACTTATCGCAAGTACAGCAACATCGCTTCCCAGACCTGCCGCTTCCTTATTGAATCTGCGGGTCATTATATCGCAGACGCCCGTATCGAGCGAAGGAACGGAAGTTATAACGCAGATTTTTCCCGCCAGCGATGAAAACTTTACGGCCGAAACACTTTGATCGACAACTTCGAAATCCGGTGCCTTGCCGCCGACCTTTACTTCATCGCCCAGGAGCACAATCGGATTACCCTTCATTGTAACAATGCCTTTTCTTTCCATATTACACCTCAGTTCTTTATTAGAAGTTTGCCGCTTCGATTTCCGCGTAAGCCATCGGATGAGCACAGGCCGGGCATTTATCCAGTGCCGATGTTCCTTCGTGAACATATCCGCAGTTTCTGCAAACCCAGCGTACCGTTTTTTCACGTTTGAATACCCTGTCCTTTTCGATATTGGCCGCAAATGCCAAATATCTGTCACGATGTCTTTTCTCCGCTACCGCGATGCTTTTGAAAACAACTGCTATTTCAGTAAAGCCTTCCTTGTCGGCAGTTTTTGCAAAGTCAGGATACATCGTTGTTGTTTCGTAATTTTCACCTTCCGCGGCGGCCTTGAGATTATCGACTGTCTTTCCGATTACTCCTGCCGGAAAGGCGGCAGCTATTTCCACTTCTCCGCCTTCGAGAAACTTGAACAGTCTCTTGGCGTGTTCCTTTTCCTGCTCGGCTGTTTCAGTAAAGACGGCAGAGATTTGTTCGTAGCCTTCTTTTTTTGCCGCCGATGCCCAGTAAGTATATCTGTTGCGGGCCTGTGATTCGCCTGAAAATGCCGTTAAAAGATTTTTTTCTGTTTGTGAGCCTTTAAGATTCATAGTATTACCTCCGTTAAAAAATGGTTATTTATTTTTGTTTTCTTTTTCCAGACACGCCTGGCACAACCCCTCGACATAAACGGTTGTTCTTAAAATCTTGAATCCGTGCCCCAGGTTTTCAGGTATTCTGACATTCTCAATATTGTCGTAGTGAAAGTCAAAAATTTTCCTGCAATTTATACATTTAAAATGTTGATGACTGTCGAGATTGCCGTCGAATCGTTTCACATCCCCGCTGCCTTCGACCACAAACGCCGCCCCGATTTCGCTTAGCGTGTTCAATGTCCTGTTTACCGTATCAAGCGAAACGTTGGGCAATACCTGCTTTACCCTTTTATAAACCGCTTCCGCCGATGGATGGTCGCTGCAGGATTTCAAAGCCTTATAAACCTCAACCCGCTGGGGAGTTACCTTTAACTGCTTTTGACGACAGATGTTATAGAGTACTTCGATTTTATTCTCTACATTTGTCAATTTTTTAATTGTCCCACCAATTCACCTAATTCTTTATTACATAATTATTTATAAACAATGAACAAAATAGTAGTTAATACTATATAGTAAGTAGTACTATTTGTCAACAGGCTTTTTTGAAGGTATTTGACAATTTTCGACCAATCGGTCAATGAAATTTTATAGGACTATGTCGAATATAAGTTTTTTTTGTATCGTTTTATACGGGGAAAAACAAGTCCCTGGTTAAATCAGGCCCCTTTTAAGTCGAAAGAGCTTATAGCATTAAGGCGCAAAGAGCGTTTATGAATAATAAAAGAAAAGACATATTGACAACAGGCCAGGTCGCCCAGATTTGCAAGGTCGCTCCGCGCACCGTTACCAAATGGTTCGACACCGGCCAGTTGAAGGGCTATCGAATCCCCGGCGGCAGGGACAGACGGATTCCCGCAGTCGAACTTATGCGTTTTATGAAGACGCACAATATGCCGACCGACCAGCTCGAATACGACAAAGTAAGAATCATGATTATCGACAGCGACTGGCAGGCGGCCGATGTGCTGGCGCAGACCTTACGCAAAAATCCTTCCTTAAGTATCGAAACTGCCGGTAGCGGTTTCGACGCAGGCCTTATCGCTCAGAAATTCGAGCCGCATGTAATCTTAATCAACCTGATGGCCTCCGATATCGACGCCGACCATATATGCAAAAATGTCAGAAGTAATCCTGACCTTGGGGCTACGAAACTTGTTGCACTCGCCGAGGGACTAAAAACAAACGAAGCTGGGGCTATTCTAAGCAAAGGTTACGACTTCTGCGTAACAGATACTTCCGACTCTGCCGGGATTATAAAGGTCATCAATCAGGCTACATCTATTATTTAAAAACTAATTCCATTTTTCGCATTCACTTTTTTCTTTATCCGCACTGTGTTTTCCTGTAATCTATAATAACTTAAATATTTTGCAGGAGGCCGTTATGGAATACACAGTCGGCAAAACAGGGCGGGTTATCGCCGCAAGGCTTTTCGAAGGCGAGAATCTTTACGAATCCATCGAATCAATCGCCGAGAAAGAAAATATCAAATCCGCTGCGGTTTTGATTACAGGCGGAATCAGAAAGGCTGATGTGGTCGTCGGCCCGAAAACTGAAACACCGAAAATTGAAGCAAATTTCGTCAGCTTCGACGGTCCGGGCGAAACTTTCGGCGTTGGAACTCTTTACTGTGACGATACCGAAAAACCGAAACTGCATCTGCACGCAGGTATGGGCAGGGACGATAACCACATCATCGGCTGTCCCCGCGGCGGGGCGAGTGTCTTTTTGATACTCGAGGTTACTATTATCGAAATTACAGGCATTGTCGCTCAACGTGAACTCGACCCTTCAACGGGCTTTAAACTGCTCAGGGTTAGAGGGTAGAACTTAAGCCGGCATTTTACTTCTTGCGTGGAAAATTTGCCGGTATTAGAATAATGCTGTTTTGGGATTTTATCTCGAAAGGAGCCGAAAATGACTGAGGAGTTTATTGGAAAAGTTTCCGACTTTTTTGCGCATCCTGTAGTTGCGGCCATTGAACTGACCGGTTCATTAAAAATGGGCGATAAAATCAAAATCAAGGGCCACACGACAGACCTTGAACTGACGGTCAGCCAAATGCAGATTGAACATGCAGATGTCACCGTCGCCAAGGCAGGCGATTCAATCGGAGTAAAAATTCCCGACCGCGCCCACAAAGGCGACAACGTTTACAAAATCATCGAATAGCAGGGCGATTTACGATTGGCTAAAGCAGATTGCCAAATCTTATTTGCCACGGGGGCGTTCCCGAGCCATTCGCCGCCGTAATAGGCCTGTTTTAGTCAAAAAACGACTTATAAGATATTGTTTGACAATATCCGGTAATGTGGTACAATTAGCATAATACAAAAGATTTACAAATCTTTAGGCCGCAGAGAAAGACTCAGCAAACCTTCCTTTACAGCTTTTGTTTTAGTGATTTGCCCAAAAGGAATAACGATGACAAAAATGTTAAAAACCTCGCCCGTGGACAGAAAATGCGCATTTCCGGGCTGCACACATACGTTGAGTATATACAATCATGAACCTTACTGCCACGTACATCGCGACCAGATACCGCGCGACCAGAGACATAGACTCCTGAGCGACTCCGGCGTTCAGGCCGAAACCATGGCCTAAGTCGCGCCGAAGGAATCAGCGTTTAGAATTAACGTAACCCTTTAATGTTTCCTTACTTCTTTGTGCCTTTGCTGAAGCGAAGCGTTGGAGCGCAGCGGAAGCCCCCGAATCTTCAGGAATTTTATTCCTTGAAAATAAAATTCAGAGGGGGTGTCTTAGTGGCTAAAAATAAATCCGCGTAACTTGTGGCATAGCTATCCGCGGTTTTAAAATAAATACCTCTGTGTTCTCTGTGGCTAAAATCTCTGTGGCTAACCAAAATTTAGTCTCGCAAATTCTCCATATAACTCTTTTGCTGCCTGCAATGTAGTATAGCAACAAACGGTTATAACCCCTTTATTCGCCTCCGGCAGAAGCAGCCATTTTGCTTTAAAGCCTGTCCTTGATGGAGTAATTCGTACCGATAACCTATAACTAATAACTAATAATCTTGTATAACTATTTACTGTGCAATAAGTTACAAAAACATTAAAATTATTCCAAAATTATGTTTGACGCCTGATTACAAACGCATTACTATAGTGGACTCTACAGCGGACGAGACGTCTTCAATGGATGACTCGCCCGTTTTATTTTCGTGCCTTTTGCCGCGTATAGCGAAGAAGGGCGCTCTTTCAAAAGTTAAAACAGTTGTACCACACACAGCAGCGGAAGTGCAGCGCTATTGTTTGCTACGCAGCGGCAATAGATGCTTATAAATTTGGTGTTTGGCCCGAAAGGGCCGAATTTCAACACTTTCGATGCGTAACGATTGTTGTTGAGCTTTTTTGAACAGTTCCTGTCGAAAGACAGAAATTGATAGATCAACTTGAAGAGTTTGATCCTGGCTCAGAACGAACGCTGGCGGCGTGGCTAAGACATGCAAGTCGAACGGACAGGTCAATTGAGCAATCGAGAGACCTGTTAGTGGCGAAAGGGTGAGGAACGGACGGGTAACGTACCCTGTGCACCGGAATAGCGTCATTAACCGCAAGGTTAATTTCCGAAAGGGGCGGTAATTCTGGATAATGTAATTTGTCGCATGACATATTTCCAAAGGATTTATCGGCACAGGAGCGACCTATCTCCTATCAGCTAGTTGGTGAGGTAACGGCCCACCAAGGCTATGACGGGTACCGGGACTGAGAGGTTGGCCCGGCACATCAGGACTGAGACACTGCCTGGACCTCCACGGAGGGCTGCAGTAACGAATATTGGGCAATGGGCGCAAGCCTGACCCAGCGACGCCGCGTGTAGGATGAAGTCCTTCGGGATGTAAACTACTGTCAGGGGTATGAAAGTCTATCGCAAGATAGATTGATCTAACCCAAAGGAAGTCACGGCTAACTCTGTGCCAGCAGCCGCGGTAATACAGAGGTGGCAAGCGTTGTTCGGAATTACTGGGCTTAAAGCGTGTGTAGGCGGAACAGTAAGTGTCTTGTGAAATCCCTCGTCTTAACCGAGGAATGGCTCGGCAAACTACTGTTCTTGAGACAGACATGGGTGCGTGGAACTCTTGGTGGAGCGGTGAAATGCGTAGATATCAAGAGGAACGCCTGTGGTGAAGACGGCGCACTGGGTCTGTACTGACGCTGAGACACGAAAGCGTGGGGAGCGAACGGGATTAGATACCCCGGTAGTCCACGCTGTAAACGATGCCTACTTGGTGTTGGAAATTCTGACATTTTCAAGACCGAAGCAAAAGTGTTAAGTAGGCCGCCTGGGGAGTACGGTCGCAAGGCTAAAACTCAAAGGAATTGACGGGGGCTCACACAAGCGGTGGAGCATGTGG